>NZ_CATJGZ010000058.1:0-159677 GCF_949740115.1 Bacteroides sp. 41_26 | reverse complement strand
GGAGGCTTTCTTGTTTACGAGACAATATTAAGAAATTTATTCTTATTAACGTTCATAAAGAACTATGTTTTCCATGGCAAAGATAATGGTAGAGGAACGAGTCGATCTTCGTAGAGGAAAAAGTAAGAGAGACAATGTCTTGATTATCAATGTCTTGACAAGAGGTTGAAATGTTGTGTATTTTCAACACTCAAACGATCTCTTTATCTGTTTATTTAGCATTTATATGTATCTGAAATCACAACATGACTTAGCCTTTTTATAAATAATCCCTGTCATAAGGTTATTGCTTGTGAATCAGGCAATGATAGAGAAAGCTCAGCAAATTTAGATAGGTTCTTACTTTTGTACTAATTTTCTTCGGAGCCTACTTAATGTTTCGGGACAGATCATAAGATAAGATGCCAGTTCTTTGAGAGAGATAAGATTGAGTAACGCAGGACAACGGTCAAGGATTTCTATATAACGTTCTTCGGGCGTCATGCTATACATAGCAATCATACGGTCGTATACTTCCCACAGCAATGTTTCTGCAATACTTCTGCTCAACCGTTGATTCTCAATATTCTGTTCATAGAATTGAGTGATCTGCTTGTTTGAAATAACGTATACGGAACAATCACATAGTGCTTGTATCTCAACATTTGAACGGTCTTCAAGACGACAAGCCGGATAATTGCCAACAAAGGAATTTTCAAATGTGTATCCTACTACTTTGCTTTCTCCTGCACTGTTGATACAACAATAACGAAAAGAACCGGAAACAACATACCCCATTTTATAGCAAACTTCGCCTTGGCGGTTGAAGTACTCTCTTTTTTTATAATGCATCAGTTCTCCGTTCTGAAGTACGAATTCTATTATTGCAGAATAATCAATTTTGGACGTATATTTATTAAAATCACTCACTGCTACTTTATACTACTATTTATTGTACAAAGTTACAGAATATATTGAAAAATAACAGAAGTGCATTCCATTATCCGTTACATTCCCTTTTTAATCCCCAGCTTTAGGAGCAGAACATTCATAGGGAAAGCACAAATAAAACCGAAGAGCATAGCAATCTGCATCATAAACCAAAATTGCCATGAATCTTTTGCTAACGGGAAATTTACAAATAGTATGAAATAAACAATGGCCATCCAACCATACATACCTACCTGCCAGGAGGTCAATGAGAAGAAATCTGCTTTAAAAGCACGGACTATACCTTTTGAAACTGAGAGATTTTCCATCTCCCGAATAGCATAGAACTGAAAATAAACTCCTATTATCAAAGCCAAAATAAAATCAAGTATCCAATTACCCAGAATCATACTGCCACCAATGCTTATGGGAATATAATGCGTAATCCACTCCCCGACAATATCTGCTAACGTACATCCCGCTCCGCAGTGTAAAGTAGAAAGAGCAACAGACTGCCATTGTGGATGAGTTTTACTCATATCCATTTCCATATTCATGTCCATCTTCATGCTTTCACCAGTCATATTCTGTTCAGGCATTATCATTTTAGCGGTTATACTTTGCCCAAATTTATTGTAAGCCCATAGTGCAAGATAACTTCCCCATAATGCAGTTAATATCCACACTACATTCATTATTTTCATAGATTGTTTATGGCAGGTAAGATCATATGCGATATGAACGGCAATACCAATTCCGGAACAAACAAAAAATACAGCAATCAGATTGAACATACTTTTATAGTTTTAAAATAATTGTAAGTACAACAGTCGCTTTTTTAAATGGTTCACTGTACCGGTAGTAAATAAACAAAGGGTCCCGGCATTTGCAGAATACCGGGACCCTTTGTTTATAAAATTTGGTAATGCGTTATCCACAGTGGAAAAACTCTTCCACTAATTCCATCATCTCTATGGGTTTATCCTTTATATCACTACGCAATGTGCTGTCATTGTATGCACGCAGCTTAGTGATAATACCGTCAATCATAGCCGGGCTGAATACATTATATTTTTCAAAGAAAGCACGTTGTTTCTCAAGGCAACCTGCAGATGCCGCACAACTGTCCGGAAGTTGTTCCAGCGTTTTCAGCTTATCTGCATTCTCTTGTTTATGGATATTCACATTGACATAGGTCTTTTCGGCTACATCCAATGCATTTTCCATTTCAAAACCATAACGGCAGGCTACTGCAAGTCCGGCTATCAATTGATAGATATCTGCCGAACCATCCGGAGAACGCATTTCTACAGTTTGCTTCTGAGTAGTGTCATAATTGGCAGGTTTCTCCAATGGATTGGCCAACATACACATATCAGTTTTAGCCGACCAGCCTAATGGTACACGCACTAATACCGAACGGTTACGATCTCCCCAACAAATATTGGTAGGTGCCTCCTGATGCGGTACCAGACGGAAGTAAGAAGTTGGATTCGTATTTCCAAAAGCAGTGATAGAAGGTGCAAGTACCATCATACCGGCAATTGCTTTACGGGCAGTTTCGGACAGTATGCCCTCTTTTAACATCTGGTTTTGTCCGTCTTTCATAATACGCATGTGGATATGCAGGCCTGATCCTGCTTTTCCAATAGTAATTTTGGGAGCAAACGTAATGTTGTACCCATAAGAAAAGGCCAGGTTACGAATCACCCATTTGGCGATCATCAACTGATCTGCTGCATCTTCTGCACGTACCGGAAGGAATTCTATCTCATTTTGTTCATATATCATGCCATCCAGCGCAAAGTTGCCAACTTCTGAATGACCATATTTGATCTGTCCTCCCGTTTGTGCAATATATGCCATACATTCTGTACGGAAATCGTTAAACTTGGCATAAGGAGTCGACTCATGATAGCCACGCTGATCAGTTGCCGGAAACATATCCTCATCTTCTGAGATCACATAATATTCCAATTCTCCCATTGCTTGAAATTCCATACCAGTTACATCTTTAAAAGCCTTACAAGCTTTATGTAATGTATATTCGGGAGAACTTTCCAGGGGTTCACCATCTTTATTAAAGAAAGAACAAAGCATGGAAACTGTTGGCAATTCTGCAAAAGGATCAACAAAAGCTGTACGGAACCGGGGAATTACATATAAATCACTACTACCTGCTTCTATAAATGGGAACAGACTGGAGCCATCCACACGTTCGCCACATGTCAGGATTGCATCTAAATAGGCAGCATTGTTGATGACAAAATTCAAAGTCTTCAATCGTCCGTCTGCTGCAGGATACATGAAATTGATCATCCGGATGTCATTCTTCTGAATATAAGTGATGATGTCAGCTTTTGTAAATTCGGATGCTGGTTTCTGAAGAAAGGCCACCAGCGAATGGGGGCTCATTGATAGTTCTTGGTTCATAATACGTCGGTTGTTTTTTATTGTTACATGGTTAACAGTTATATTTTGAACCAAAGATAACAAAAAGTTAGTTAGTTGAGTTATATATGTTGATAATAAAACACCTTTGCTTAACAAATGTTAGCGATTCGGCTATTATCTTCTTTTTCCAGCTATTTAACGCTTGTTCATTGATAAATACCATTCTTTATCTTAAATTTGCGAATATTGCCCTTCTACTTAGTAAAACTCTTAAAAAAACTCAGAAAATGGAAATAAAAACATTTATAGCAAACTACCGGGAAGCTTTTGGAGAGGTGGCAGAATTACCAATCGTATTTTGGTACTCTGATACTCCTGAAAGCCAGACAGAAAAGATCAATGGTTGTTTCTTCAAGAACATGAAAAAGGTAAGAGACGGACATATTATCAGCTTAAATGCAGATGTTATCGGATGTGGTGGTGGAAAGTTTTATACAGGTTTTACCGATATGCCGGAACATGTGCCGACTTTTGTTTCCCTGAAAGAGAAATACAAACAGACCCCAGAGATGGTAACAGAGTTTATTGAACGTTTGGGGGTACCAAGGACTGCAAAGAATTATCTCCACTTTGCACCTATAAATAAGGTAGATACTTTCGATCAAATTGAAGGAATTTTATTTCTCGCAACACCTGATATGCTTTCCGGACTTACGACATGGGCTTGTTTCGATAATAACTCAGAGGATGCAGTTACATCACAATTCGGTTCCGGCTGTAGTACTGTAGTGACTCAAACAATCCTTGAAAACCGGAAAGGTGGAAGGAGAACTTTTGTGGGATTCTTTGATCCATCCGTGCGCCCTTACTTTGAACCGGATGTATTAAGTTATACAATTCCTATGTCCCGTTTTAGAGAAATGTATCAAACCATGCGTAGTAGTTGCCTGTTCGATACTCATGCCTGGGGAAAAATCAGAGAGCGTATGCAACCTCAATAAAAAAACAAAACTAATATGGATTCTATTATAGTTAGAAAATTGGCAGAACATGAAAAAGTTACTGCAATGCAGTTGTCATGGGATGTTTTTGTAGAATTTGATAATACGGATTGTAGTGAAGAAGGATTGAAAAACTTCCGTAATTTCATTGATGATAAAGAAATGGTGGACAGTCTTGATGCTTATGGCGCTTTTGATGCCAATAAACTTGTGGGCATTATTGCAACAAGAAGTACAGGAAGTCACATCTCATTATTTTTTATAAACAAGGAGTTTCACTACCGGGGAGTAGGTCGTAGTTTGTTCAATTTAGTCTTAGAAAATAGTAAAGCAAAAGAAATGACAGTCAATTCCTCTCGCTATGCAGTGGGATTCTATCACAAGTTGGGATTTACAGATGTTGAAAAAGAGCAGTTGACAGATGGAATCCGGTATACTCCAATGAAATACATACGACAAAAATAAAAAAGATAATAACGTTATGCCCTATACGCATTTTGGAAAACAAGCAGATGTATTCAAACATGTCATTTTGTGTGAAGTACTAAAGAGAGAAAAACCGGACCTATATGTAGAGACGAATTCTGCCTGTGCAGAATATATGCTAAGTAATAGTTTGGAGCAACAATATGGTATCTGCCATTTTTTGAATAACGTATCAGAATATAATGAATTTACCGATTCAATTTATCTGAATTTGGAAAGAAAGGCATACCGGGATCATTTGTATTTAGGTTCTCCCGGATTGGCCATGAATATTCTGAATTCTCCTTCGAATGAATTACTTTTCTTTGATATCGAAAAGGAACCTTTGAAAAACATTGAAGCATTTGCCCTACGAGACGGATTTAGAAACCGAATAAGAACATTCAATCAGGATTCTATCGGAGGAACGATGGAGCTATTACCGTCTCTTCCTGTCTCTTCTTTTATACACATTGATCCGTATGAAATAAATAAATCCGGAGAACCGGGAGGTTTTACTTATTTTGATGTGTTTCTTGAAGCGGCACAGGCAGGTATAAAGTGTTATTTATGGTATGGCTTTATGACTTTGAGTGTGAAAGAGCAATTGAATGCATATATTCTTAATGGCCTCCGAAACAATAAAATAAAGGGATGTGCTTGTGTAGAGTTAATTCTTGAAATAATAGAACGAAATACCATTCCTTGTAATCCGGGGATACTTGGAAGCGGAATATTAACAGCCAATTTATCGAAGGATAGTAACACTATTCTACAGGATTATAGTAACCTGTTAGTCAATATGTATCAGGGAGCAATTTACAACGGAACTAACGGAACTTTATACAAAGAAGTCATTTTATAGCCTGAAAAAAATAATTATTTAGTATTTCATTTAGTGTAGACCTGCTGTGTTTTTGTACATTTGCAGCCAATTTCACGAATATAGAGATAACAGGAGGTCACAAAATGATACAAAATCCACAACGTCCAGTCAGTTCAATTGCTTTTCCTATATTGATAGCACTAAGTATTTCTCATTGTCTGAATGACTTATTGCAATCTGTCATAACAGCAACCTATCCCCTATTCAAAGACGATTTAGCTTTAAGTTTTGCTCAAATCGGGTTGATTACATTGGTTTATCAAATGTCAGCATCGGTATTCCAACCAGTATTCGGGCTTTTTTTTGATAAACGTCCGGTAGCATGGACGCTTCCCGCAGGAATGCTTTTCACAATGACAGGGATGTTGAATCTTGCTTTTGCTTCCAATCTGCATTGGATACTTCTTTCTGTATTTCTGATTGGTATCGGTTCTTCTGTTCTTCACCCGGAGGCATCACGCATCACTTCACTTGCTTCCGGAGGAAGAAGAGGTCTTGCACAATCTTTGTTTCAGGTAGGTGGCAATTTGGGTGGTTCATTAGGTCCTCTGTTGGTGGCATTATTGGTTGCTCCTTATGGGCGTCATCACATAGCTTTGTTCGCTATCTTGGCATTTCTGGCTATTCTGGTAATGATTCCCGTTTGCAGATGGTATAAAAAATATTTAAACCGGATAAAATGTGAATCTGTCACTATGAAGGCACATTTTGCTATGCCATTGCCAATGAACAAGACTGTTTTTTCTATTACACTTCTGCTTATTCTGATTTTCTCCAAATACATCTATATGGCAAGTTTGAACAGCTATTACACGTTCTATCTGATTCATAAGTTTGGAGTCAGTGTTCAGCTATCACAGCTTTTCCTTTTTGTCTTTTTGATTGCTACAGCTATCGGAACACTGGTTGGAGGTCCTATTGGAGATCGCATTGGGCGGAAATATGTTATTTGGGTATCAATTCTTGGTACGGCTCCTTTCAGCATGTTGATGCCTCATGTAGGTCTTGTATGGACAGTAGTACTTAGTTTTTGTGTTGGTCTGATGCTCTCGTCGGCATTCCCGGCTATCCTGTTATATGCACAAGAATTACTTCCTAATAAACTTGGATTGATTTCCGGTTTGTTCTTTGGTTTTGCTTTCGGAGTTGCTGGTATTGCTTCTGCAGTGCTGGGGAATATGGCAGACAAATTCGGCATTGAAGCTGTTTATAATGTTTGTGCTTTCATGCCTTTGCTTGGGTTGGTTACTTGGTTTCTACCAGATTTGAAAAAAATAAAATAATGATGAGTAAGATAAAAACAAAGAAAACTGGCAGGTGGAAAAGAAGACTCAAATGGGCTGTTCCAATCGGAATACTTTTGATTGTTGCAATGACGATGGCTGCTAATTACATTGTTGAATATACTACTGACTCATTGGTCTATAAGGATCCGGTTTCCATTCCCTATAACAAAGTCGGACTATTACTGGGAACTTCCAAAACTCTGCGTTCGGGTAATCCTAATCAGTATTTCCGGAACAGAATACAGGCAACTGTTGCTCTCTTTAAAGCACGGAAAATAGATGCTATTGTTATTAGCGGTGACAACAGTCGTGAGGGTTATAATGAACCCGAAGACATGAAAACTGAATTGTTGAAAGAAGGTATTCCTGAAAATAAAATTTATCTGGATTATGCAGGTTTTAGAACACTTGATTCTGTAGTGCGTATGGAAAAGATTTTCGGTCAATCCAGTTTTACCATCATATCTCAAGAATTTCATAATCGCCGGGCCATTTATATAGCGCAAGCCAAAGATTTACAGGTAGTGGGTTTTAATGCAGAAGATGTGAATGCCTACAGTGGTTTTAAAACACAGCTTCGTGAAAAATTTGCAAGAGTTAAATTATTCCTGGACTTATATACAAATAAGAGTCCTAAATATCTGGGAGAAAAAATTATTATTAAATAATATATGCATCTATTTTTCCATCTATGGTTTTATGAGGGAGTGGTTTACATAAAATAATACTCCTAAAAACTTTTTAATCAATAATTTGTTATTCTTTTATAGGAAAAAGAGAAGGACTTTGGTAGCCTACTATATTGAAACAGATTAGATTGATACAAAACCAGAGATAAAAATGATGGATAATATAATTTTTACAGGAGCACATGAGCATACTATAGAAACTGTGCCAGATATGATATTTGTATATAATGAACAAGCTACACTTTTGAATATTATTAATCCCAGTCGTAACTTACCATTTAATCCGGAGGGAATGATTGGCAAAAAAATAGAAACCTTTCTGGATTGGGAAACGGGACGAATTTGTATGAAACATTTCCGGAAAGCTATTGCTACCGGAAAGTCTGAGTTTTTTGAACTTGATCTGGAAGAAAACGGAAATAAACATTGTTATGAAATCCAAATTTCTCCGATTGACAGAAATAGAGTAATAATGACCGCGCACGATATTCCTCAAGCGTATGCCTCGCAATTGGAATTAGAACGTACACAACTTTCTCTTAGCCGGGCTAAAGAAGAACTTGAGACCAGCAATTCAATACTTTCATCTGCTTTGAGCATTGCCGAAGTATTGCCATGGAGTGCTGACCTGGTGACGCATACCTTCTCTACCGATTACAATCTCTATCACCATGAGAGTGCTTCGGGACCTGATAATAATGGGAAATACAACATTTCTATTGATGAATATCTGGAAAAAGTTCATCCTGACTTTCGTGAACACATTTCAACTGTATTCAAAGAGTTACGTGAAGGAAAGCGAACCGAATTTCATGAAGTGTATCAAATACATTGGTATAATGACCGTGAATATGAATGGGTAAATAAGCAAGGAACAGTTTTCAGGTATGATGTAAAAGGACGTCCTATTAGTGTAATCGGTTCCGGTATGGTCATTACGAAACAGAAAAACATGGAAGAGTCTCTAAGACTTGCCAAAGAACAAGCAGAACAAAGCAATACACTGAAATCTGCTTTTCTGGCAAATATGAGCCATGAAATAAGAACACCGCTTAATGCTATTGTCGGATTCTCAGAGTTATTGACGGAAACAGATAATCCGGAAGAAAAAAAAGAGTATGCAGGAATTATTTTGAATAATAATGCTCTTCTTCTGCAGCTGATCAGTGATATTCTGGATTTGTCTAAGATCGAAGCAGGTACTTTGGAGTTTGTTTATTCTGATATTGATTTAAATAATCTACTGGCCGAGGTAGCACAGACCGCCCAAATGAAAGCAAACAATCCGGAGCTGAAGATTGCCTTTACTGACCATCTGCCGGAATGCATAGTGAATAGTGATCGCAATCGTTTGCTACAAGTGATACACAATTTTGTAAATAATGCTATTAAATTTACTCCTCAGGGACATATTCACATAGGTTATAAGTTGAGTCCGTCAGGTGAACTCTATTTTTATGTAGAAGATACAGGATATGGCATACAAGCTGATAAGGTGAATGAGGTATTTGAACGTTTCGTTAAATTAAACAGTTTTATACAAGGAACAGGTTTGGGACTTTCTATTAGTAAAACCATTGTTTCTCATTTGGGTGGTAATATAGGAGTTTTCTCACAGGAAGGTAAAGGTTCTACTTTCTGGTTTACTTTACCACCCAAAAGTATCGTTTCTATGAGTGAAAAGTAAATATCTGATATTCTAAGAAAAGATAACTCTTTTATAATCATAGAAAAAGAGTGGGCAACAAATCATTTGTTTACCCACTCTTTTTTGTAACCCCAGAATTACTAATTTTCAGGAATTATCTCATTGATACCTGATAGTGCATTCAATGTACGGGGAAAACCAATGTATGGCAAGTATTGGTAATAACAGAGATTAATATTTCTTTATTAATAGTTTTTTTCAATACTGCAGGCTATCTACGATACAAAATTATTCCGATTTTATTAATAGATTGCTATACCGATTACTGATATATGTACCTTTATTACTGATTTGTGAAGTTCTATAGGGCAAGCAAAGAAAAAACTCTTATTTTTGCATCAGCATTAAAGATTACTGAGCTATGGGTATCAGCACAATAACATGATTTTTCCAATGAATAATCAAAAAATACGCAAGAATGGAAACATTGGCACTGAGAGATGAAAACATACTTCCAACACAAAAGGTCTTAGAAGCTGTTTTGTGTGGTAGTTACCCGACATTTGAAGAATTGAATGCTTTATTGATTACTATGGAGATAAGGCCGGAATGGAATTATTACAAAGATGGTAAGGCCTGGTTGTGTAAAATGATGTTCAAGAAGAAGAATATGGGTTGGTTACATATTTACGGTGGATTCTTCAGAGTATCATTTTTTTTTATGGAAAGACATTTAACCGCTATTGCGGATCTGAATATATCGGATTATATAAAAGAAGATTTTTATAAAATGAAATCCATTGGCAAATTATTGCCGATGTCAATAGCAGTTAGTGATAAAGAAAAGCTGGAAGATGTTTTAACCGTTTTACGCTTTAAAAAGAGTTTGAAATAAAAAGAGAGAGGCTCTTTATTAATATTCTCTCAATCTTTATAGAAAATGTATCAATAGCTATTCGATCTATTTTCTATAGAAGAATAAATAAAGGATAAATGATATATTTGCAATATGCTATTCAAATATCTTTTTAATTAACCTTTGATAGTATATACGCTACAAGAATAAAATTATGAACACTTCAAAAGTTTATTTTACAAATCTGCGGACTACCCCTACCTCCAATCTACTTGACAAAATGGAGCGGCTGGTAAAGCAAGCTGGTGTTGGAACCATACCTCTTAAAGATAACTTTGTGGCTATTAAAATTCACTTCGGGGAACCGGGAAACCTGGCATATATACGTCCGAATTATGCAGCACGAATGGCCAACCTACTACGTAGCTTTGGCGCAAAACCTTTTTTGACAGATTGTAATACACTGTATTCCGGGCGGCGTGCCAATGCCGTTGACCATTTACAGAGTGCAATGGAAAACGGTTTTAACCCCATTTCGGCACAATGTCAGGTTATTATAGCCGATGGGCTGAAAGGCACTGACTGCAAGGAAATCTCACTAAACGGAGAGTATTGCAAAGCTCCCAAAATAGGAACGGCTATTGCCGATGCTGATGTTATTATTAGCATGAATCACTTCAAAGGCCATGAACAAACTGGATTTGGTGGTGCTTTGAAGAATCTCGGAATGGGATGTGCCAGTGTAGGTGGAAAGTTGGAGTTGCATAGCGCTTCTCAACCCCGAATTGATATCAATAATTGTAAAAGCTGTAATATCTGTGTAAAACATTGCGCACATGATGCTGTACATTTGAATGTAAATCGTAAAGCAGAAATCGATTACAAAAAATGCATCGGATGCGGGCAGTGTGTTGCCCTGTGTCAGTATGATGCAGCTGTAATGGGTGACGAAGATACCTCTGAACGCTTGAATTACAAAATAGCCGAATACTCACTTGCTGTAGTTAAAGGTAAACCGCACTTTCATGTGAGTTTTATTATGAATGTATCTCCGGAATGCGATTGCTGGAATCATAATGATGCTGCTATTGTACCCGATTTAGGGATTCTGGCATCTTTCGATCCGGTAGCTCTGGATAAAGCTTGTGCCGACTTAGTGATACAAGTACCTATTCTGCATAGTGGAAACCGCTTATCTGACAAACATGAACAGGATGATTTATGCGGTTGTGATAAATTCCATCTGATGCATCCTGATACGGATTGGTTGGCTGGATTAAAACATGCAGAGAAAATAGGATTAGGAACAATGGATTATGAATTAATTCGTGTGTGAAATTAAACCATTCTTTGAATATACAATCTAATTTTAAATACAATGTTATCAATCAAAAACAGAATAGAAATGGAAACAACAGTTAAACTTTATTCTTTGAATTACAGTAATGTGAAAACGTATTTGTTCGCTTTGCTATTTGTAGCAGGCAATATTGCATTACCTCAATTGTGTCATTTGGTACCTGCCGGTGGTCCTACCCTATTGCCTATTTACTTTTTCACACTAATCGCATCGTATAAATATGGCTTTCGTGTAGGCTTGCTGACTGCTATTTTATCACCAGTTATCAATCATTTACTATTTGCAATGCCTTCGGCAGCTGTACTACCTGTTATTCTTACTAAATCTGCTTTACTTGCGGGAGCTTCTGCATTGGCTGCCCGTTATGCAAAAAAAGTTTCGTTATTAGCTATCTTGCTTGCAGTACTGTCTTATCAGGTTGTAGGTACAGCCCTTGAATGGGCTTATTTAGGAAATTTCTTTGCTGCTGTACAAGATTTCCGTATAGGTGTTCCGGGAATGCTTATTCAATGGTTTGGTGGCTATGCACTGCTCAAAGCTATTGCAAGAATCTGACAATATGGCAAAAACATTTGATGAGGTGATGGAACGTTTTCGTTCCATCACATTCGAGGATGAATTTGATATGATTGTAGCCATTGCCAATGGTGGAATTGTTCCGGCGGGTATCATCAATCAGCGTTTACAAAAAGAGATTCATTTGTTGAAAATCAATTTGAGAGACGAATATCAACATCCAAAGTATGATCAGCCCAAACTTCTGGCACCAATTGACTTCGATTTCAGAGATAAACGTATTCTTTTGGTGGATGACCGTATAAAAACCGGTTCTACTATAAAATTAGCCAAAGAACTGATGCAAGAAGCCAGAATGATAAAAACTTTCGCCGTTAACGGAAATGCGGACTATGCTCTTTTTGATGAAGCTTGTTTTAAATTTCCGTGGATTGTCTGAATAGTAGATTGTAAATAGATAACGTACCTATGTGATACAGATCGGATAATGGTCATGACTGTAGGGAATAAATTGAAAATAAAAGATGGACAGAAGAGATTTTCTGAAAACAGTAGCGATAGCGGGTGCGGCAATGACTATACAGCGCTCAGAAGCAATGGAAGTACTGACACAAGCCGTAAATAATACTGGTAAACCTGATCTCGTAGCTGTAATGGGTGGCGAACCGGAAGTGATGTTCCAGCGTGCAATTGCTGAATTGGGAGGTATGAAACAGTTTGTGAAACCGGGACAGAAAGTTGTGGTAAAACCCAATATAGGATGGGATAAAGTTCCGGAATTAGCTGGCAATACCAATCCTAAATTGGTTGCTGAAATTGTAAAACAGTGTTTTGCCGCCGGAGCCAAAGAAGTTACTGTATTTGACCATACTTGTGACGATTGGCAAAAATGCTATAAGAACAGCGGAATTGAAGCTGCTGCTAAAGCTGCCGGAGCCAAAGTAATGCCTGCCCATCTGGAATCATATTACCGTTCTGTGGATTTGCCAAAAGGAAAAAATCTGAAGAAAGCCAAAATACACGAAGCTATATTGAATAGTGATGTATGGATCAATGTGCCTGTCTTAAAAAATCATGGTGGTGCAAACCTTACTATTTCGATGAAAAATCATATGGGAATAGTATGGGATAGAGGTTATTTTCATAAGAATGATTTGCAACAATGCATAGCTGATATCTGCACTATGCAAAAAAAGGCAGTATTGAATGTGGTAGATGCTTACCGTATTATGAAAACCAATGGTCCGCGTGGACGTTCAGCCTCAGATGTTGTACTGGCTAAAGGGCTTTTTATCTCACCTGATATCGTAGCCGTAGATACAGCAGCCGCTAAATTTTTCAATCAAGTACGCGAAATGCCTTTGGATACCGTAGGGCATCTTGCCAAAGGGGAAGCCTTGAAAATAGGTACAATGAATCTGGACAAACTGAACGTGAAGCGAATTAAGTTATAAACACATGTTGAGAAAAATACGTATAGGTATATCAGTGGTTCTGTTTACGCTGATTACATTTTATTTCCTGGATTTTGCGGGTATATTGCCCAATAGTTTTCATAGACTGGCACACATTCAGTTCATTCCGGCGCTTTTGTCCTTTAGTATTGGTATACTGATTTTTCTAATTGTATTGACATTACTGTTCGGGCGGATTTACTGTTCTACTATTTGTCCCATGGGTGTTTTTCAGGATGTAGTGGCACGGGGCTCAAAGTTTGTTGGAAAGAAAAAGAAAAAGAAAAGATATAGTTATAGTCCGGCAAAGAATATTCTACGTTGGATTGTTGTAGGGATCACAGCTATTTCCTTTTTCTGTGGTTTTACTGCGATACTTGGGCTGCTTGATCCTTATAGTGCATACGGCCGGATAGCAGTCAATGTGTTTAAGCCGGTGTATATGTTGGGCAATAATTTATTGGAGTCTGTATTTTCTCAATTTAAAAATTATACCTTCTATCAGGTAGATGCTTCTGTTTTGAGTGTGGCTTCACTTGTGATAGCATTACTCACTTTTATCATTATCCTATTTCTTGCCTGGAAACATGGGCGTACATGGTGTAATACAATCTGCCCGGTAGGGACTGTCTTAGGATTCCTAAGTCGTTTTTCCCTATTCAAAATCCGGATTGATCAGAATAAGTGTAATGGTTGTGGTTTGTGTGCAACCAAGTGTAAAGCTGCTTGCATAGACAGTAAAAACCATGCTGTTGATTATAGCCGCTGCGTAGACTGCTTTGACTGTCTGGAAGTATGCAATAAGCATGCGTTGGTTTATGCTCCGTCTTCAGGATCTACAAAAAAAGAGAGCGCAGATAGTTCTAAACGTCGTTTTTTAATGGCAGGGGCAATAACAGCAGCTACTGCACCCAAAGTATTGGCACAAGTTAAAGAAACGGCGGCAACCCTGTTGGGAGGTCAAAAAGTATATCAAAAAAAGAACCCAATAACGCCTCCGGGATCTGTTAGTCGTGAGTACTTCCAGAATCACTGTACATCTTGCCATCTTTGTGTTAGTAAATGTCCCTCGCATGTGTTGAAACCTGCATTCACAGAATATGGATTAGGAGGAATCATGCAACCTACGGTGAATTTTGAAAAAGGGTTTTGTAACTTTGACTGTACTGTTTGTGGAGATGTATGTCCCAATGGAGCCATAAAACCATTGACTGTGGAAGAGAAACATCTGACTCAAATGGGGTATGTAGTCTTTATTGAAGAAAACTGTATTGTGTATACAGATGGTACCAGTTGTGGTGCCTGCTCAGAACACTGCCCGACACAAGCTATAGCGATGGTGCCGTACAAAGGTGGACTGACAATTCCTCATGTGAATACAGATATCTGTGTAGGATGTGGCGGTTGTGAATATGTATGCCCCTCTCGTCCGTTCCGTGCAGTTTATATAGAAGGTAATCCGATACAGAAAGCAGCTAAACCATTTAAAGAAACAGAAAAGGAAGAGGTCGAGATAGACGGATTCGGATTCTGATTATATTCACCACTGGCGACACAGATTAGTACTGATTTTTTCTTTCCGGAGAGACAGTCAGTACTAATCTGTGTTATCAGTGGTGAACTTTTTTCTCTATATCAAGTTCTTCTTTGCAGAATTTTACTAATTTCGTGGCGAACAATATAAAATGAAGCAAATGGAGGATGTAGTAACTACCGATTGGGAACACAGAAAATTTCAGATAGGATATGCACTTAGTGGTGGGTTTATTAAAGGTTTTGCCCACTTAGGAGTGATGCAGGCCCTTTTGGAGCATGATATCAGGCCGGATATAATTTCGGGTGTAAGTGCAGGTGCATTGGCAGGTGTATTTTATGCTGATGGTAACGAACCTCACAAAGTCCTGGATTACTTTTCCGGACATAAATTTCAAGATCTTACAAAAATGGTGATTCCCAAAGTAGGGCTCTTCGAACTGGGAGAATTTATAGATTTCCTCAAAAGTAATCTGAAAGCTCAGAAGCTGGAAGAGTTACAAATCCCCCTTATTATAACTGCTACAGACCTGGATCACGGACGAAGCATGCATTTCCGGAAAGGCAGCATCGCTGAGCGGGTTGCTGCTTCATGTTGTATGCCGGTAATGTTTACGCCAGTCAGAATAAACGGTACACATTACGTGGATGGTGGGCTGTTGATGAATCTGCCGGTATCTACCCTCCGCAAAGAATGTGAAAAAGTAGTTGCCATCAATGTCAGCCCTTTAGAAGCAGAGAAATATAAAATGAATATTGTCAGCATTGCGATGCGATCCTATCATTTCATGTTTCGTGCCAATACATTTCCGGAACGCGAACTCTGCGATCTGTTGATAGAACCGTACAACCTGAATGGATATAGCAACCGGGAGTTGGAAAAGGCAGAAGAGATATTTGATCAGGGATATAAAACGGCCAATGAAATATTGGAAAATCTGTTTCAGGAGAAAGGAAGAATATGGAGATAATAAAAGTAGGTCTGGCTGCTTACGGAATGTCAGGACAAGTTTTTCATGCTCCGTTTATCAGTACCAATCCTCATTTTGAACTTTGCAAAATAGTAGAGCGTAGTAAGGAGCTTTCAAAGGAACGCTATCCTGATGCTACAATTGTACGCAGTTTCGAAGAGTTGATAAAAGATCCTGCAATAGAGTTGATTGTAGTTAATACTCCGGATAGTACGCATTATGAATATACCCGTTTGGCTCTTGAAGCGGGAAAGCATGTCATTGTTGAGAAACCTTTTACTTCAACTACGGAAGAGGGAGAAGAATTGATAGCATTGGCTGCCGAAAAAGGCCTCATGCTTAGTGTATATCAAAACCGGAGATGGGATGCAGATTTCCGGACTGTACAGGAAATCATTGCCAAAGGGCTGCTGGGACGACTGGTAGAATATGAATCTACTTTTGCCCGCTATCGTAACTTTATCAAACCTAACACATGGAAAGAGACAGGAGAATCAGGTGGCGGATTAACTTATAATCTTGGCTCCCATCTCATCGATCAAGCCATCCGATTGTTTGGTATGCCGGAGGCTGTTTTTGCCGATATAGCTACAATGCGCGCCAATGGAAAGGTTGATGATTATTTTATGATTCGTTTTCTTCGTCCTTCATTGGCTCCGGATGTAAAAGTTACGTTAAAAGCCAGTTATTTAATGCGGGAAGCTGAGCCCCGGTTTGTTCTTCACGGAACTTTAGGCTCATTTGTAAAACATGGAGTCGACAAACAAGAAGCTGCTTTACTGCGTGGTGAAATGCCCGATCAACCTCAATGGGGAGAAGAAACAGAAGAAGAATGGGGATTAATACATACAGAGATTGATGGAAAAGAGATCTGCCGGAAATATCCGGGTATTTCCGGAAATTACGGTGGGTTTTATCAGAACATATATGAACACCTTCGCCTTGGAGAATCATTACAGACAGGAGCGCGTGATATTCTGAATGTAATTCGTGTTATTGAGGCAGCTTATCAAAGCCAACAGGAAGGTAAAGTTATCAGCTTAAAATAAATCTTATATAACATGAGTGACGAAAAGAAAATAATTATCTATCAGGTGCTTACCCGCTTGTTTGGAAATAACAATAATCATTGCATCAATAACGGTGATATTACCCAAAATGGCTGTGGAAAGATGGCAGACTTTACAGTAAAAGCATTGGGTGAGATACAAAAGTTAGGTGTAACACATATCTGGTATACGGGTATTATTGAACATGCTACACAAACTGATTACCGTCGGTATAATATCCGTCCGGATCATCCCGCTATTGTGAAAGGTAAAGCAGGTTCTCCCTACGCTATCAAGGATTATTATGATGTAGACCCGGATATTGCAACAGACGTTCCCGGTAGGATGAAAGAGTTTGAGAACCTTGTGAACCGTACACACCGTGCCGGACTAAAAGTGATCATTGATTTTGTACCTAATCATGTGGCCCGTCAGTATCATTCTGATGCACAGCCCGATGGGACAGTAGAACTGGGAGCAAACGATGACCCGACGTATGCTTTCAGTCCGTACAACAACTTTTATTATATTCCACAATCAGAACTTCACGGACAGTTCGATATGAAGGGAAGCGCTGCGGAACCTTATCGGGAATATCCCGCCAAAGCAACCGGCAACAACCGTTTTGATGCATATCCCAATATCAACGACTGGTATGAGACGGTGAAGTTGAATTATGGCGTAGATTATCCTAACGGAGGCACCTGTAACTTCTCCCCTATTCCGGATACATGGATAAAGATGCTTGATATCCTTCTTTTTTGGGCTTCAAAGAACATAGATGGATTCCGCTGTGATATGGCAGAAATGGTACCGGTAGAGTTTTGGGAATGGGCAATCCCTCAAGTAAAAGAGAAACATCCCAAACTGTTATTCATTGCAGAAGTTTACAATCCGGCAGAATACCAGAATTATCTGTTCCGTGGTAAATTTGATTATTTGTATGATAAAGTGGGATTGTATGATACACTACGTAATGTAGCATGCGGCTATGATTCTGCTACAGCTATAACCCGCAGTTGGCAAAGCCTGGGAGGAATTGAGAAGCGTATGCTCAACTTCCTTGAAAATCATGATGAACAGCGTATTGCTTCGGATTTTTTTGCAAGTGATCCTCGTAAAGGTATTCCGGCTCTGATTGTGTCAGCCTGTATGAATACAAACCCGATGATGATTTATTTCGGACAGGAGTTTGGCGAACTGGGTATGGATAGTGAAGGTTTTAGCGGCCGCGACGGGCGTACTACTATTTTTGATTATTGGAGTGTAGATACCATACGCCGTTGGCGGAATGAAGGTAAGTTTGATGGCAAGATGCTAACGGAGGAGCAAAAATCCCTGTACGCTGTCTACCAGAAGATTCTGACTCTTTGCAACGAAGAACAGGCTATTGTACAAGGAGCTTTCTTCGACTTGATGTACGCCAACCAAAACGGATGGAGATTCAATGAGCACAAGCAATATACATTTTTGCGTAAGTCTAAAAATGAATTACTTTTCATTATTGTCAATTTTGATGGTCAGCCGGTAGACATTGCCATAAATGTACCGTCTCATGCTTTTGACTTCTTGCAAATTCCTCAGATGGATTCTTACGAGGCTACGGATTTACTGACTGGAAAGAAAGAAAATATTTGTCTGCTCCCTTATAAGGCAACAGAGGTTTCACTGAGCAGACATAGCGGAAAGATATTGAAAATAACCATCTAATCAGGCTTTTAAAAAGTACGTATTTAATAGTGACTTAAATACGTATTTAACAGGATGTTAAATACGTACTTTTGTGTTACAGGTTATAGTATATTGTTTTTCCATATCTCATCCATGTTCTAATCCGGAAATTATATGTTACAATCATACAATAAAGAACAAGCCATTCGGAGGATTAACTATCTGTCCAAACAAGGCAAACCTTTTATTTTTATCATTAATTATCTGCAAAGTTGTTCGTATATAGAAGAAGCAGACAGGCTTGACTCTTCACTCGTATTGTATAATTTTAACGGTTTTACTAACCAACCACCGACTCAGCTTTGTAATAAAGTAATACAGTGGCAAATTGCTCCCCAGCCACTAAGCCAATACAAGGAATCTTTTGACTACGTTATGCAGAATATCCATAATGGTAATAGTTTTCTAACGAATCTGACTTGTAATACTCCAATTACGACCAACTTTGGGTTAAAAGATATTTTCCTTCATTCCAAAGCAATGTATAAGCTATGGGTAAAAGATGCCTTTGTAGTATTCTCTCCTGAAATATTTATTCGGATCAATGGAAAGAAGATTAGTTCATACCCCATGAAAGGAACGATAGATGCTACTCTCCCATCTGCATGTCAACAACTAATGAATGACCCGAAGGAAGCGGCAGAACACGCTACAATTGTAGATCTGATACGTAATGATCTGAGTCTGGTTGCAGAAAAAGTGTTTGTGAACCGTTATCGTTATGTCGATACACTGCAGACAAATTCCGGTCCTATTTTACAGACAAGTTCGGAAATTAGTGGTATTTTGCCTGATAATTATCGCTCACAGTTGGGAGACATTCTTTTTAAACTATTACCTGCAGGCTCTATTACAGGTGCTCCCAAACAAAAGACAATGGATATTATAGCCCGTGCGGAAACATATGAAAGAGGTTTCTATACTGGTATTACCGGGTATTTCGATGGTGAGAACCTCGACAGTGCTGTAATGATACGCTTTATTGAGCAACAGAGAGATAAACTTTATTTCAAAAGCGGGGGAGGAATCACCTGTAAAAGCGATCTGGAAAGTGAATACAATGAAATGAAACAAAAAGTCTATGTGCCTATTTATTGAAACCATACGAATAGAGAATGGGGTAATACACAATTTGGCCTATCACAATAAGAGGTTAAATCGGACCAGAAATTGGTTCTGGAAAAACTGTGCTACTTTGGACCTCGCTGATTACATCCAGCCTATACAAGGTGAAGGGGTAATAAAGTGCAGAGTGGTATACGATAAAGAAATCAGAGAAATCACGTATGCCCCCTATTCTATTCGTAACATTAATACACTTCGTGTGGTCCGTTCCGACGAAATAGATTATACTTATAAAAGTATTGACCGTGAATACTTGAATCAACTTTATGCTTTACGGGAAACAGCCGATGATATACTCATTGTTAAAAATGAACTGATTACTGACACTTCCATTGCTAACATAGCCCTTTATAATGGTACAGAATGGCATACTCCTAAAGCTCCTTTACTGAAAGGTACACAAAGAGCATTTCTGTTGGATCAACAAATTATAAAAGAAGAAGAAATAACTTTGAAACAACTTTTTACCTACTCCCGCATCACTTTATTTAATGCAATGATTACTTTCAGAAAGATAGAGTTCCCGGTTGGTGATCATATTATTGTATAACTATTATTAACAGCAAAAAAGATTATACCTACGAACAAAACCCTTTTGGGGTGTGTTATATAGATGTGTTTTTCATAGTATTAGATATAAGATTAATTAAAAGAGATTGTACCAGCTTGTGATAAGTAAGTACGTCAGAAACAGAAGCGTCTGTTTTTTTGATAAATGTGTTAAAGCATCGGCTTTCTTTAAGTCGATGCTTTTTTATTGCATTTTTTAGTTTGTTACAAATAAAATTCGTACGTTTGTAGAATAAAGATATAGAAAAGAATGACAATGAACATGCCTGTTATCTTTCAATTTTTAAAAAATCTCGCTGCAAATAATAACCGTGAGTGGTTTAACGAGCACCGTGATGAGTATGAAACCGCCCGTACAGAGTTCGAAAATCTTTTGGCAGCTGTAATTTCCCGTATCGGCCTCTTTGATGAGAGTATCAGAGGTGTACAAGTCAAAGATTGTACCTATCGTATCTATCGGGATACCCGTTTTTCATCAGATAAAACGCCATACAAAATTCATTTTGGCGGATATATCAATGCCAAAGGAAAAAAATCCGATCATTGTGGCTATTATGTGCATATCCAGAATGGGTCCTGTATGTTGGCAGGAGGAAGTCTTTGTTTACCTCCTAATATTTTGAAAGCAGTCCGTCAGTCTATTTACGACAATATAGATGAATATATTGCCATAGTAGAAGATCCTGAGTTTAAAAAATACTTTCCGGTGATAGGAGAAGACTTCCTGAAAACTACCCCCAAAGGTTTTCCGAAAGATTTTAAATACATTGATTATCTGAAATGTAAGGAGTATACCTGTGCTTACAATGTACCTGACGAGTTCTTTCTTGCTCCCGACTTTTTGGATAAAACAGAAGACGCTTTTCGACAGTTTAAACGCTTTGCTGATTTTATTAACTACACAATTGATGATTTCGAATAATAATACCTAATAATAACTTAAAAACTTTTATAACTATGGTAGTAGATACATTAGAAAACCTGGAAAAATACGCGTCACTGAATCCTTTGTTCGCACAAGCTATTGAGTTCTTGAAGTCTCATGACCTCTATGCTATGGAAGTAGGCAAGACCGAATTGAAAGGTGCGGATCTGGTAGTAAACATCGCTCAGACTACTCCAAAGGCTAGAGAGCAAGCCAAACTTGAAACTCATAACAAATTCATCGATATTCAAATTCCTCTTTCTGGAACAGAAATAATGGGATACACTCCCGGTAAAGACTGTGTACCTGCCGATGCTCCTTATAATGCCGAAAAAGACATTACTTTCTTTGAAGGTTTAGCAGAGACATATGTGGCTGTTAAGCCAGGTATGTTTGCTATTTTCTTTCCGCAGGACGGACATGCTCCAGGCATTACTCCGGATGGTGTAAAGAAAGTTATTGTAAAAGTGAAAGCATAATCAAACTCATCCTGATATGGAGAAAACATTGAATCTTATTAAAAGTGACCCTTGGCTGGAACCGTATGCTGCAGCTATTACCGGACGGCATCAATATGCTATGGATAAGGAAGCCGAACTGACAAACGGAGGAAAACAAACCCTGTCGGACTTTGCTTCGGGATACTTATACTTCGGTTTGCATCGTACAGACAAAGGATGGACTTTCCGTGAATGGGCGCCCAATGCAACCCATATTTACATGGTAGGTACATTCAACAATTGGGAAGAGAAAGAAGAATATAGCCTGAAGCGTTTGCAGAATGGTAATTGGGAAATCAATCTGCCCGCGAATGCAATGCAACATGGCGATCTTTACAAACTGATCGTTTATTGGGACGGAGGACAAGGAGAACGTATTCCGGCCTGGGCTACGCGAGTGGTACAGGATGAGAATACAAAAATCTTCAGTGCACAGGTTTGGAATCCCGAGAAACCCTTCAAATTTCGCAAAAAAACATTTAAACCTTCTACTGATCCATTACTTATTTATGAATGCCATATCGGTATGGCTCAGCAAGAGGAGAAGGTAGGGACTTACAGTGAGTTCCGTGAAAAGATTCTTCCCCGTATAGCAAAAGCTGGTTACAACTGTATTCAGATTATGGCCATTCAGGAACATCCATATTATGGTAGCTTTGGCTATCATGTATCGAGTTTCTTTGCGGCTTCTTCGCGTTTCGGTACTCCTGAAGAGCTCAAAGAACTGATTGATACTGCTCACGGATTGGGTATTGCTGTAATAATGGATATTGTTCACTCTCATGCTGTGAAGAACGAGGTAGAAGGTCTGGGCAATTTTGCCGGTGATCCTAATCAATATTTCTATCCGGGAGCACGTCGTGAACATCCGGCATGGGATTCTCTCTGTTTTGATTATGGCAAAAACGAAGTAATACATTTTTTACTGTCCAATTGCAAATATTGGTTGGAAGAGTATCAGTTTGACGGTTTCCGTTTTGACGGTGTAACCTCAATGTTGTATTATAGCCACGGATTGGGAGAAAGTTTCTCTAATTATGGTGATTATTTCAATGGACACGAAGATGACAATGCAATGTGTTATCTGACGCTTGCCAACGAGTTAATTCATATGGTGAACCCCAAAGCAATTACTATTGCAGAAGAAGTTTCGGGTATGCCGGGATTAGCAGCCAAAGTAGAAGATGGTGGCTATGGCTTTAACTATCGTATGGCTATGAATATTCCGGACTATTGGATAAAAACAATCAAAGAGAAAATTGATGAAGACTGGAAACCTTCCAGTATGTTTTGGGAAGTTACCAATCGCCGTCAGGATGAAAAGACAATATCCTATGCTGAGAGTCATGACCAGGCATTAGTAGGTGACAAGACTATTATTTTCCGTCTGATTGATGCCGATATGTACTGGCATATGCAAAAGGGAGATGAAAATTACACAGTAAATCGTGGTATTGCTCTTCACAAAATGATTCGTCTGCTTACTGCTACTACAATTAATGGCGGTTATCTGAATTTCATGGGAAATGAATTCGGACATCCCGAATGGATTGATTTCCCACGCGAGGGAAATGGCTGGTCGTGCAAGTACGCCCGTCGTCAATGGGATCTGGTAGATAATAAGAATCTGACCTATCATTATATGGCAGATTTTGACGAAGATATGCTGAAGGTAATTAAAAGCATAAAAGATTTTCAGGCTACGCCAATACAAGAAATCTGGCATAATGACGGCGATCAGGTACTCGTATATCAACGTAGAGATCTCATATTTGTATTCAACTTCAATCCTAAACAGTCGTTTACAGATTATGGTTTCCTGGTTGCTCCGGGTGCATATGAAGTAATTTTGAACACAGATAGTGTACAGTTTGGAGGTAATGGACTCTCTGACGATACCATTACACATTTCACTATATCCGATCCTTTATACAAAAAGGAAAAGAAAGAATGGTTGAAACTTTATATTCCGGCTCGTACAGCGATGGTATTGCGTAAAAAGTAAAATACTACTCTAATAATAAAGAAGAGAGCCACTTCCATATAAAAAGTGGCTCTCTTCTTTATTATGATAAGCTTTTATTATTTCAGGCTCTCTTCTACCTGCCCCAACATTTTCTTAATTTCAGCTCTATCCGGAGACAAAGCTACAGCTTCTTTTAAATAATCTGAAGCTTTCTTGAAATCGGCATCGGCAGCAGCTTTTTCCGTTGCATATTTGTCTGCATCAGAAGTAGCCAGTGGAGCGGCTTTTTTCAAGACATTAGCTCCATTATTGTAGAACAACACTCCCAGACTGTAAAGAGCATCTGTTTTCCATTTTTTATTGCTCAACGTAGTTACTTGTTTGTAACTTTCTTCTGCCTTATTAATATCATTGGCTTTCTGGAATTTTTGTCCTTCCTTCAAATAATAGATAGCATATAGTTTCTCCATTGTTTTATTGCCCGGGGCAACTTTAAGGCCGGCTTCCAATGTTTCCACCATTTCCGCATCCTTTTTCAAATCTTTTAATGCACCAGCTTTACGGGCATATGCATTGGCTACATTATAATTCTTTTGAATGGCCACATCGAAGTATTTCACTGCATCAGCATATTTTTTTATCTGATCAGCACATACGCCACAATTATAAGCCATTACGGAGTCAGAATTATTCGTTTGCTTCAAATACGCATCGTATTTAGTAAAAGCAACCTGGTAATTCTTAGCATTTAAAGCGTCATTTCCTTCTTTTTTTAACTGATTAGGGTCTGTTTGACCAAAGATACTGCCTGTGGCACAGCACAAAGCAGCAAGCAAAATAAATTTTCTCATGGTTCTTAAAATGTGTCTTTTTAATTGTTTATCGTTCAAATGTAACAAGAAATGAATAGAATAACAAAGCTATTTTGTTTTTTATAGGCTCTTTCACACTACGAAACATACATTTTATTCATATATGATGGCGATAAACATACTTCTTTCTGATTGTTTAGAAAGTACATACAGCCTGTTATCAGTTGATTTATATTAATAAATAGATATAAAATAAAAAGATGGATTCTTCTCACGCTTGAGAAGAATCCATCACACACAAACAAAACAAACAATACTCTACATTTTTCTTCTCAGATATCTGTAGAACAGTGATGCAAATGTATATTGAAAAAATAATAGTTGTTATTATGTCTGGAAATTCAGTATCTACATTCGGAAATTTAGTACAAATATTTATCATTTTTAAAACTTGATTATTACTGATAAATGGAGAAAGTTGAGCAATCTTCCTTGAATACAAATGTTCATATACTTCGATTACAAACTTTTTATAGATGGGAAAGAAAGGAGTAAAAAATAGTTTGTGACGATAAGAAAAATGTAATTGCCTGCACAACCCCCAAAAAACTATTTCAATCACTCTTTTTGTGATCCCGATCAAATGCAAAATCATACAACTAACAGTCAGGTGTTTGGCGTATGCTCAATGATATACAACAAAAAAGGAGACTACTATTGTAATCTCCTTTTTGTGATCCCGAAGCGATTCGAACGCTTGACCCACGCCTTAGAAGGGCGTTGCTCTATCCAGCTGAGCTACGGGACCATCCTTAATTGCGGTGCAAAGGTAATGCTTTTTCTGAAACTTCAAAAACATTTCTGTGTTTTTTTGCGTCTTTCTCTGTGCAGAAAAGGCTATAATCCTAAAGGTAAGCCTGTTAAATACCACAAAATAAATAACAAAGTCCAGGCTATTAAAATGTAAACAGAATAACGCCATGTATATCTTAATAGGGAAAGATAAGAGGAGTTCTTGTCATATTGCTGCATATAAGTCAATACTAAAGGCATATAAAAAAGAAAAGGAGTAATGGCATTGGTTGCACTGTCTCCTATACGAAAAGCACACTGCACTACATCCGGGGAAACACCCATTTTATCGAATATCGGAATGAAAATGAATGCCATAAATGTCCATTTGGAGGTTGCAGATACCATGATGAGATTGATCAGCGCACTGAATAAGATAAAAAGGATAAGAGTCGACAAGTTACCAAACTCAATAGAAGAGAGTAGATTTGCTCCCATAATAGCCAGGCACTTGTCGAGGTGTGAATACTCAAAACAAGCAAACATCTGTGCTGCAAAAAAGGCGATAACAAAATATACTCCCAGTAACTTCATAGGTTGTGCCAAACCTTCTATCACATCTGCATCCGTACGATACCGCCCTGAACTGAATCCGTAGATCATTCCCATAAGTCCGGCTCCCAAGGAAATAAGAAACAATATCCCCATAATAAAAGGAGAACGCATCAGATTACCACTTACACCACGCAAAATACCATAGGAAGAGAAAGTTAGCCAAAGTACTACAGCGACATAGGCCACGCCTACAATGATGGCCATTGTTAAAGCACGGCGTTCCTTACGAGAAAGCGGTTTATAACCTTCAAAGAGTGTACTTCCACCATAATTGCCCATAGCCGGAAGTAATTTACGGCGCGTTACCCAATAAACGACGGCAGCAATGAGAAAAGTAGAAACAAACATGAAATAATAATTGCATAACGGCCCCGTATCACCGTGTTCTATACCGCCTGCCACTGCGGCTTCTTCTGTGGTGCGGGCCAGCAAAGGATCCATCGTGCTTAGTACAACATTAGCACTATAACCGCAAGCTACAGATGCATAAGCTGTGATAATTCCAGCTACCGGATGTAACCCCACGGAATGAAACAAAGTAGCAGCAATAGGCAGCAATATAATATAACCAGCATCACCTACTACGTTTGAAAGCAATCCCAGGAAAATAACCCAAAGAATAATTTTCTCTTTCTCCTGCTTTCCACGAATTCCCTGCCGGATACAAGCATCTATAAAGCCGGAGTGTTGCGCTACTCCTATACCAAACATAGCTACAATTACCATTCCCAAAGGAGCAAATCCGGTGAAATTGGTAACTATATGACGAAGCAACCAGCGAATACCTTCCGGACTTAACAAGCTTTGCACACGAATTTCCTCACCTGTTTGTGGCAATGTAACGCTTAGTCCGTAGATGTCAAATATCCACGAAAGAAGCACAACGAACATTGTCAGCACAAGGAACATTGTGGCCGGATGTGGCATACGCCATTTGCTATTCTTCATCGGCTTCCAGATTATCAAGATCGAGGATACGAAGTTCAAATGCACGTACTACCAGACGGGTAGCATTCACCCCTACCCGTTCTCCATTAGGAAAGAGTCGTCCGACAAGATCATTCTGCCGTTTTTCGAGCGACTTCACTCCAAAAGGCATACCCTTGAGATTGGCTATCATCTCTTTGGTATATCCCAAGGCGAGATGGCGTAAAAAACGTTCGTCATATTCATCGATATCGTAATTGATGACAGCTTCCTGACGTTTGGCATCGTTACCTACAGAGGCTTTAAACCGATCTACTATCTTCTCAAGTATGGGATAGTTGAATACAAGTTTCTTGCCGTCCATCACTGCTTGTACATCGGTCTTAGTCAGCAGTTCACCTGTCTTCAGGATAATGCCGTCGGCTCCTGCATTCAGTACATCTACCCATAGTTTTTCATTCAATATTTCACCTGTGAAAATAAGCACCCGTACTCCTTTGTAACGTTTGAATATATTGCGGCAGATATCTACTCCAATAGTGGTAGAACCACCCAAACCAAGATCGAGCAGTACCAGATCGGGTAATTGAGCTTCCATTAACGGCCAGAATTCAGCTTCAGTCATAGCGGTCCCTATAACTTCTGCATTGGGTATTTCATGCCGAAAAATCTCTTCTGTACCTTTCAGTTCTAACTTTACATCTTCTACGATAATTACTTTAAATTTTCTGTCTTCCATACGTTTCGTTACATATATTGTTATGACTCGTTACACATATTATTATGCTGCTTTACATCTATTGTTATCATCGCCTGGGTATGGTAAAGTAAACAGTAAACCCTCCACCCACAGCAGGCTCGGCATTGATACGGCATCCACGTCGTCCGGCAAATTCATCATGATCGCGAATAATTTGCTTACATATCAAATATTCCGTACCGCGGAGTTCTCCTTTTTCACCAGCAGTCATGCGTGCCAGATTGGGATAAAACAATTGGTTCAGCTCTTCTACGCTCTTTTCTCGACGGGTATCAGTAAAAAGAAAGCGTACATATTCATCCTCTTCTTTGGCACTTAATTTCAATATTCCGTTTTCAGACCTATCGAGCGCTTCGTCTATCAGATTTTCAAGAAGAAAACGAAGTTGATTGATATCTCCGATAACCCGGCCCTCCATTGGTTCGATCATTAACTCAACTCCGGTTCTTTTTCCCTTACTAACCCTTCGGAAATACTTAGCTGCGTATTCAAAAAGATCGGAAACCTGAATCGTACTCCGCCGGAATGTAACCTCTTCCAATTGCCGGGAAGCACAGGAACTAAGGATGGTAAAGATGCCTTTATAGTACTCTATCAATTCACTGATAGCTTCCACATTCTCCCGTTCTTCTGTTTCCGAAAGATTTTGTGTATTCAACTTACCAACGATCTGTTTTATTTTATTGGGATAATAAACAGTCTCGTGTTTGATGGTAGAAAGGCAATTGTCGAGTACCATATTCTGAACATGCAGCATACTGTCTTCCCAGGAAGCACGTTGTGCCTCTTCATGTGCAGATTCAATATCCCGGTATTTCATTGCCAGTTTCACTACAGCATTGAACACTACGATTGCTACGTAACGGGCCACCAATTCAAACAGTAGCCGATCTGTTTCTAATTCAGTTCCCTCACGGCGTTCCAGGTAAAGTACACCTACGCACTGATGCTCTCCTCCAGCATCCACTACTAATGGGATAGCCTGTGCAAGCCCATCAGACTGATAAGTTTGCTCGTTGAAACAACATTGCATCAACTCAGGCATTATATCAAGCCGGGGATTGGAAGCAAACTCCAGATGATGTGTAGTCTCATTATACACGGCAAGGCTGAGCCGGTCAATTGTCAGTAGTTCGTTAATAGAATCAAATGCTTCGTCAACGAGTCGTTGTGGAATCTCTTTCAACGTATCCTCTTCGCGCTGCAAAGCTTCGGTCGACTCCTGTGAACGTATAAGTGAAGATGCAAAAACTTTTTTGTTTATCTCAAGCACCTGTTCCAAATTCAAACGGTTGAGTAGGCGTTTGCGTATATATATAAGATAATAGCCTGCCAGAGAAATTACCAGTAAAAGGATGCAAAGAATAATACCTACTATTTTGTTCGTTGTAGAACGTTCCAATTGGCGACAGTAGCCCTCTAATGACTGATCCTCACTTTGCAACTTATAAAGGGCTGTAAATGCTGCATTATTATAGTTATATCCATCCAACTGTTTTAACGCAAGAAAAGCAACGGCTGCTTCGTTTCTTATATCCAGTATTGCATGAAAATCCGAATCGAACATTTCATTCCACCAGGTCAGTTCTGCCGGAGTACCTTCACCAATCAGTTTCATATACCGGTACGGCCGGCGGGCATATTTCTTATAATGCCTGTTCAGTACCATAATAGCGGAGTCTGCATATTGCAGGGCTGCTTCATAATAGCCATCTACATTAGCAAAATAGGCTGCGTTGGCATAGTCTGATGCTTCGTCAAGCAATTGGTCATAATTGGAATCTGCTGCCAAAGTTAAAGAATCCATCGGAGAAACAACATATGCCAGTTCGGCCTCTTTCATACAAGAAGAGAACAGACACGAAGGCAATAGCAAACAGAACAAAATTCCCATTACCTTTCGTACTCCTGGCGGAAGGCGGAAATAGAAACGACTCCCCTTTCCCGGTTCGCTTTCAACGCTGAACAGACATACCCGGAACAAATCATTCGTTTTACGATACTTCTCAATAATGCCTTTGCAGTTCATCAGTCCGAAACCACTTCCCTTATTCTGTCGCAGCACTTCCGTATCCTCCGTATCTTTCATTCCGATAGCACGTGAATCATATACTTTTTCGCCAATAATACGCGCCACATCTTCGGCAGAAAGTCCGCGTCCGTTATCTTCCACCGATATTTCAACGTATTCTTCGGTCTGGCAGGCATAAATATGTATCTTCCCCCCTTCGGGAGTATATTTACGGGCATTTTCGGCCAGTGTATTTATCATAAACAAGGTCAACGCCCTGTCCGCCTTTACCAATGCTTGGGTGGGTTCTATTTCGAGTGTTTGATCCTTCATTTCGAAGGCTCTGCGTCCTTTTCCCAAAAGTTCAAAAAGCTCATTTAAACTGAAAATTTCTATATTCAGACTCAATGTACCCTGTTTCATCTTAATCCACAAGGCAAGAATATCATTATATTCATTGATCGTGGTTACTAATTCGTCAATATATTGGTATTTTTCTTTTTTGATTCGCGGGTCTTTCATGAAACCTTTTTCCGTGAGTTTGTGCACCTCGTTGAGTATGCGGTCTATATAAGGATTGATACCATTCACAATAGCAAGACACGACTTTTTTATCAGATTCTGACGTTTGTTGGCAGCAATATGCTGTTCATAGACATAACGTTGTTTTTCCAGCTGGTTACGCTCGTCACTGAGTAAAGCAATGGCCTGCTCATTATCCATAGCCCACTCAACGTAGGGTATCAATATATGTACTAATGCCTGCTCATCACGACTCAGCCGATGATTGTGGACGAAGTTTGTCTTTCCCTCTTCAGTAACTTCCAAAGTGATCCGGTCCGATCCGAATAGCCGGTCAATGCCTTGCTGGATAAGAGGTATATTCATCGGAATAGAAGCCGTAATATCCCGGCAAAGAACCAGCGTCTGTTGCAACCGTTCTGTGTAAATGCGATTTTTTATTTTGGAACGTTTATTGAAAATCCAGAATAAAACGATTACCAGCAACAAACCTACTGTAACAAAGAAAAGTACGATATTCAGCTGTTTGGACTCTGCTTCCAGATAGGCATAACGACTTTCCAGCTCTTTGTCCTGACGGGTATCATTTAATATATCCAGATAGATATTGCGGTTATAGTCAGATTCCGACTTCATGCCCAAACCTGCATAAGAAACACTCAACTGCTCACGAATACGGGATATCCATTCGGGTACAGTTTTGACCCTCTCTTGTCCTATCCACGTCATTTCGGTAAAAATGGTATCAGCACCGACAAAAGACTGTAATTTGTCTAATGTATCGGCTGCATGATGATAATACAAAAGATGGTGATAATTTACGCATTCCAATGCTTTGCCCAGAGAATCGAGTGCGTCAGAATACAAACCATGAGCATTGAGATATTTTCCGATAGAGACATAAGCACCGGCAATTTGATACAGGTCATCGTATTCTCTGAAGGTTTGCAATGCTTTTTCTCCCAATCTTAAAGGTAGCAAAGAGTCAATTGGTATGCCCAATTGCTTCAATGAATGTGAACGTCTTGAAACAATCAAGTCAAAATCTCCTTTAGGTATCAGCAGGTTAGCCAATCCCTGCATACTGTTCCCGACAAAATAAAGATAACCTTCGCGGGAAGCCAGTCTCCAGGTAGTATAGAGTTCGTCATATTCATGTAATTTCCGTTCGTCCGGTGTATCACCTTCACACAAAGAAGCCGATCCTTTGATATAATGAAAGTAAAGATATTGATTGGTATCCTCATTCAAAGCTTCGTCTTGCGGAATCTTATCCAGTGCTTCCATTGCTTCGGGACGTTGCTGAAGATAATAGTAATAAACGGCAGATACTATAAAGAACTCTGTGAAGGCATAATTCAACCGTAGTGTCTCATGCTTGTCTGCAAAAACATTGCTGTCTTCACGAATACGTTTCATTCGCCGGATAGCGCTGTTACGATAATCGTAATATTCTTTATTCATACCCGCCCGCTGATAGATCTTCATCAGCCCTACATCTGCAATAAGTAATTCCAATTCATTTTTGGTAAGTCCGTATACTTCTTTGTGTAACCCTTCGGCACGTTCAAAATCCATTTTCATGAATGCACAAAATCCCAAATTATTGCAGGCCTCTGCTTTCCCCTGATTATAAAGGCGGGATTTTTGATAGGCTTCTAATGCAGGATGATAGGAAGAATCCAGATTTTTGTAACGATAAGCATACGCTCTTCGATTCAAAGAGTCGATAAATCGTACCTCTTTAGTCGGTGCTGTACCGACACACGAAAAGAGTGCTGTAAGCAACAGCATGCACAGTATATACAAAGGCAGGTGACGGTTCATCGTTTCAATAATTGTTCAATGTACCGATATGCCAATTACCTGCGGTATGTTAAATAGTGCAGCCGATTGGCATATTATTTAATGGGTACATTATTTAATCTCGCAAATCTACAAATATTTCCCGTGAATAGGAATGAAAAAATATTTTTTCTACAATAAGTCTTTTAGATTGTCGGGAGATTTCATACCTTTGCGGGCAAATTAACAAATAGGTAACAACTATTATAAAATGAGCGAAAAAGCACCCTTTATGGTATTCTCGGGAACCAATTCGAGATACCTGGCAGAGAAAATCTGCGCTAGCCTCAATTGTCCTCTGGGAAACATGAATATCACCCATTTTGCAGATGGTGAATTTGCTGTTTCTTATGAAGAGTCAATCCGTGGTTCACATGTATTCTTGGTTCAATCCACTTTCCCAAACTCTGACAATTTAATGGAACTTCTGCTGATGATTGATGCAGCAAAACGAGCATCTGCGAAGAGCGTGGTTGCTGTTGTTCCATATTTTGGCTGGGCACGTCAGGACAGAAAAGACAAACCTCGTGTTTCTATCGGTGCAAAACTGGTAGCCGATTTACTTGCAGTAGCAGGTATTGACCGTCTGATCACAATGGACCTTCATGCTGACCAGATTCAGGGATTCTTTAACATTCCGGTTGACCATTTGTATGCTTCGGCAGTATTCCTTCCCTACATTCAGTCACTACATCTGGAGAATCTGGTTATCGCTACTCCTGACGTAGGCGGCTCAAAACGTGCAAGTACATTTTCAAAATACCTCGGTGTACCTTTGGTACTTTGCAATAAATCACGTGAAAAAGCTAATGAGGTTGCCTCTATGCAGATTATTGGTGATGTGAAAGATAAAAATGTTGTTTTAATTGATGATATCGTAGATACAGCAGGTACGATCACTAAGGCTGCCAACATCATGGTAGAAGCCGGTGCAAAATCTGTTCGTGCTATTGCAAGCCATTGTGTTATGTCAGATCCTGCTTCTTTCCGTGTGCAGGAATCAAATCTCACTGAAATGGTATTTACCGATAGTATCCCTTATTCGAAGAAGTGCGCTAAAGTTAAACAGTTAAGTATTGCAGACATGTTTGCTGAAACGATCAGACGTGTCGTTAGTAACGAATCAATCAGTTCACAATACATTATCTAAGACAAACGATCCTGATAAATAAAAAAGTGGCGGCACAAATAATAAAGATTGTGTCGCCACTTTTTGTAAAGCCCATTTTAAAGTGCAAATTAACGTAGATTTTTGTAGATCAAGAGTTCTACCATTTGAATTAATTCTTTGCGAAAATTTGCGTTAATCTGCGTTTCAACTAAAAAAAGTATCTTTTCCGTACGGGAGCTCCCTACTCCAATCTTCCGAATTTATAGCTCCCTTTACGAATAACTTTGCCATTACCATCTGTTTCAACAAACGGCCCGTGCTTCTTTCCTTGCTTGAAGAATCCTTCGTAACGGTGTCCGTCTTTATCTTCCTGGATACCTTTACCTTCTTCAAGACCATTTACAAATCCGCCTTTATACTTTGTACCATTGGTCAGAATTAATATTCCTTCTCCATTGGGTTGATTATTCTTCCACTCTCCATCGTATGTATCACCATTACTCCAAGTATACTTACCACGTCCGTTTCTTTTGTTTTCTTTCCAATGCCCTTTGTATACGGCTCCGTTTGCCCATGTAAATGTACCCTCACCATCCTGCATACCATTCTTGAAATTTCCTACATACTTATCACCATTTGCATGGTAATAGATACCTGCTCCAGTACGTTCACCTTGTACATATGAACCTTCATAGCGATCTTCTCCCAGATAGAAAATACCTTGTCCATGTTGCAGATCATCCATCCAGTCACCTACATATTTTTCTCCGTTGGTATATTCAAAAGTTCCTTTACCCTCTCGGACATCATTTTTCCATTCACCATCATATTTGCAGCCATTGTTCCATGCCAGCACACCTTTACCGTCTTTTTTGTCATTCTTCCAGTTACCTACATATTTCGAACCGTCTCTCCATGTATATGTACCCTGGCCCTCACGTTTATCATTAGCCCAGTTACCTTCATAGATATCTCCATTATGGTAATACATTGTACCCTGCCCATGCTGATAGTCCTGAAACCACATACCGTCATAACGGTTGTTATTCATAAAGTAGAAAATGCCTTTTCCGTGCTGCTGATCTTGGAACCACTGCCCTTCATATTTTTCTCCATCCGGAAAAGTATATATTCCGAAGCCTTCACGTTTTCCTTTTACATATTCCCCTTCGTATGTGTCTCCATTCTTAAAAACAGTCTTTCCTTTACCATTTGGTTTACGACCTTTCATTTCTCCGGTATACACGGATCCGTCTTTAAATGTATAGTTTCCTATTTTGATTTCAGTGGAAAAAGTATCCTTGATTTTTCCGAAAAAGCCACCTTTATTTTGTGCTACGGCTCCTTCCTGGGAAAGAAAAACCAATATGAGTGCAGTATATAGATATTTCATTAATTTACAAATTACAAGTTACGAATTACGATTAGCGATGTGACAAAGATACAATTTCTCAGGCAAAACACACAGTTATCATCGCCTTTTTATGACAACTTTTTACCTGCGATGACCTCTTTTAATGTCTCTTTGCACAAATAACGATTAGCCAATTCTTTAATTTCTTCCGGTGTAACTTCTTTTACAGCCTGCAATGAGCGGGCAAAATAAGCATCATCCAACTTTGAAGTATAGATGAACATCCATGCATCTGCCAGCGAGAAAGGAGACTCATAATTACGGCACATTTCTCCCAGCATATAGTTGCGTACCATTGTCAGTTCGCTCACAGGAACAGGTTCAACCCGAAGTCTGTCGATCTCATGATAGACCTCTCTGATTAAAGGTTCTACATATTCGTTATCGGCTTCCGTACTAATCAGAATCATGCCGCTTCCGGGATAAAACAGGGTACCTGCTGAAATACCATAAGTATATCCCTTATCCTCGCGTATATTAGACATCAACCTGCTGCCAAAATAACCTCCGAAAAGGGTCATCAATACACGTAGTTTCAGATAGTCAGGATGCGTACGTTCAATGGTTGTAGTACCCAGTTTTATGGCACTCTGCAATGCGTCATCTCGTTCTACAAATATTCTTTTATCGGCCATAGTGGTAAAAGTATATTCTTTTTTCACCAAAGGATACCGATAGTTACCAAAAGGAGTATTACCGAAAGCAGACTCTACCTTGCGAATAACGTCGTCTGTTACTTTACCGGACAGGAAAATAGAGCAATTACCGGAATGATAATATTCATTATAAAATTCACGAAGTACATCAGGAGTAATCAGGCGGTAATCTTCCTCTTCTGTCAAACGGCCACAGGGATGTTCGCTTCCATAAAGCGCAGTGAGCAAACTTCGCTGAGCCAGAAAATCAACTTTGGAAGAATTAACAAGATATTGCTGTATGTTTACATCGAGTACTGTGTTTAGTTCTTTTTCGGGAAAAAGAGGTTCTTTTATTATAGATTCCAGAACCTCAATTGTTTCAGCAAAATACTTGTTTAATGAATACAGCGTAATATATGCATATTCTGATGAACTGGAGAGTTCCAGCCACGCACCATAATAATCCAGTTTCTCTGCAATATCCGAAGCGGTATATTTACATGATCCTTCACGAAGCATCCGATTCGTGAAAAGAGCCTGTAATTTCTGAGTCTGTTGCCATCGTCCTCCGGCAAAGAGGATATCCATACGCACTACTTCCTGTTCCCCTGCCTTGATTACCGCCAGAGGAATACCATTGGACAACGTAGTCCGCATCGGGAGGGTAACAATTAAATTTTCCAAGTCCCGGATCTCGGGTTGTATCGTTCTATCCATGGCTGCGATATAAAATCATTTTCTATTTTTCAGAAATTCCTCTGCCCGTACGAGATCCTGAGGAGTATCAATACCAATTGTTTCTACTTCACTGACTCCTACCTTGATTGTATAACCATTCTCCAGCCAACGGAGTTGTTCCAACGATTCGGCTAGCTCTAGAGAAGACTGCGGAAGCGAAGTAATCTCTTTCAATACTTCGGTGCGATAGGCATAAAGTCCGATATGTTTATAATAGGTATGACTTTGGAGCCATTCGGATTTTTCCACACCACGTAGATATGGAATTATAGAACGACTGAAATACAATGCATTCCAGTTCTTGTTTACTACTACTTTAGGCGAATTTGCATTTTCCAGTGTTTCAAAAGCATCATTGGTATCAAATGGTTTGACTAATGTAGCAATTTGAGTCGTTATATCCTCAAAACAAGCTTTTATAGCCTGCAATTGTGATGGCTGAATAAATGGTTCGTCACCTTGTATATTGACTACGACATCAAAGTTACCACCAATTTTAGTCGCAGCTTCATAACAGCGATCCGTGCCACTTTTATGTTCTACAGATGTCATGACAACTTTACCACCGAAAGCTTTTACCGCAGCTTCAATACGTACATCGTCTGTTGCCACGTAGGCATCGTCAAGAATTCCTGCCACTTGTTCGTATACACGCTGTATCACGGTTTTCCCTCCAAGGATAGCCAATGGCTTTGCAGGAAAACGCGTAGAAGCATAGCGGGCAGGTATTATTCCTATAAATTTCATATCATTTAAATCTAAACAGTAATCTAACTCTTTTAATCCCTTCCGAACATATTCTCGTTCCATATCTTCTGGCTTCAGTATCTTGCCGTTGTACATCAATAAGTCTATATCCAGACAGATTTTCTCTTTTGCTTTATCACCCGGACGGCGACCAGCTTCATGTTCAATGGCTTTCAATTTATCTACTACACACACCTCCTCAAGTCCGGTAATAAACTCCGCCACTTGATTGGAAAACAATGCGGAACTCCTCAAATGCAACGGCTCTGTTTCCTCCTCTGTTGCAAAACGAACAGTAGGAAACAGAGCCTGTAGTCTTTGGCGTGCCAGAAGGAGGTTCTCCTTCCGGTCATAGTTACTTCCAATACAGATAAGACAACTTTTCAATGCAGAATTTTTAATTAAAAAGATCATCCAGTCCAAGCTCTCCAGAGTCTTCTGAGCTAACCTCCGATCCGGCACAAGGATCAAATCCTTCGGGCAACTGGAAATGCTCTGACGGATCATATCCCAGTGTCTTATCGTCAAATACCTTTTTCATATATTTTCCCCAGATAGGCAATGCCAAAGAAGCTCCTTGTCCGTAGGTCATCGTATCAAAATGAATATCACGTTCTTCGCCTCCGACCCAACAACCGGATACAAGTGAAGGAATAAAGCCCATAAACCAACCATCAGAATTAGCATTTGTAGTACCTGTTTTACCACCCATATCGGCTGTAATACCATATCGGCTGCGAACACGTCCACCGGTACCCTCGTTGATTACCGCACGGAGCATGACCAACATTTTATAGGCGCTCGACGCACTGATCACTTCATCCATTTGCGGAGCAAACGTTGCAAGTACGTTACCTTCATTATCTTCGATGCGGGTAACAAACAGAGGTGCCACACGGATACCCTTATTGGCAAATGCCGTATAAGCACTCACCATCTCTCCTACCGAAATTTCACACGGACCGAGGCAAAGCGATACAGTTGGCATTATGTCTTTGTTACGAACTCCGAAACTATGTATCAACCGCACCAACGCATACGGATTCAGTTTTCCCATCAGATATGCCGATACCCAATTGCTTGAATTAGCCAATCCCCATTTCAAAGTTACAAGTTCTCCATAACGTTTTTTGGTACTATTACGGGGAGTCCAGGGGATACCGTTTTCATCCATTAGCGTCTGCTCTACGTGCCGGGTTTCGTCACAAGGAGAGTACCCGTTTTCCATGGCGAGCGTATAGAGATAGGGCTTTATTGTAGATCCCACCTGGCGGCGTCCTACCATAGCCATGTCATACTTGAAATAGTTATAGTTGGGTCCTCCCACATATGCTTTTACATGTCCGTTGAACGGATTCATTGACATAAACCCTGTACGTAGAAAATGCTTATAGTATTTAATAGAATCCATCGGTGTCATGATGGTATCTTTTTCACCTGCCCAACTGAATACAGACATTTCCTCCGGTGTATTGAATGCCTTCTTGATTTCAGCCTCCGAAGCCCCGTCTTTTTTCATTGCCCGGTAACGATCTGTTTGCTTCACAGCTCTTTCAAGGATTTCGTCAATCTGCTGTTGAGTCAGCATATTGCTGTATGGTGCTTTTTTACGACCTTTTTTTTCTTTGAAGAATTGTGCCTGTAAATCTTTCATATGTTCTTCTACAGATTCTTCGGCATAACGTTGCATGCGCGAATCGATGGTCGTATAAATTTTTAAACCATCGGTATAGACATTGTAATTTGAACCATCCTTCTTTTTATTCTTTGCACACCACCCATAAAGAGGATCGGTTTCCCATGAAAGTGAATCCTCATAAAATTTCTGCATTTGCCAACCACGATAATCGCTTTTATCCGGTTTTTTGGCAGTCAGTACTCCACGCAGATATTCACGGAAATAAGTTGCAAGACCTTCATTATGCCCTACGCGATTGTAAGTCAGCGTTAACGGAAGCGCCTGCAAGGAATCACGTTCTGCTTCGGTAATGTATCCTGCTTTTTCCATTTGACCAAGAACTACATTGCGACGTCCCAAAGCGTTTGTCCTTATCTTGGAATTGCGGGATACCGGATTGTAGAGTGAAGGATTCTGGCACATACCTACCAACATGGCGGCTTCTTCTGTTTTCAGATCTTTGGGTTCGCAACCGAAATAAGTGTGAGCTGCAGTTTTTATACCTACTGCATTATTCAAGAAGTCAAATTTATTAAGATACATCGTCAGAATTTCTTCTTTTGTATAGTAGCGTTCCAGCTTCACAGCAATTACCCATTCAATCGGTTTTTGAAGAAGGCGCTGAAGTGTATTACTTGCTACATTTTCAGTAAACAACTGTTTAGCAAGTTGCTGAGAAAGTGTACTTCCCCCACCTGCACTTTTCTGCATCAGGATACCACGTTTTACGATGGCTCTGGAGAGAGCTTTTACGTCAATACCCGAATGTTGAGCAAAGCGGACATCTTCGGTGGCAATCAAAGCATTAATGATATTGGGAGATAAATCAGCATAACTGCTGTAAACACGATTATTCTGGTTTAATGAAAAAGTTCCGAGTACTTTTCCGTCTTCGGAAAATATCTCGGCTGCAAATTTATATTCCGGATTTTCGAGCTCTTCCACCGGAGGCATATAACCTATCCAACCATACGATATGGAAGCAAAAATACCCACACAAAACAGTACTACTACAACGAGGAATATCCAGAGGGCTTTTATTATTTTTTTTATCATTGCGTTCTGTTACGAAATTATCAGTTTATTAAGTTGCAAAGATAGTTATTATTCAGAGAACGTACAAATTTCAATTCAAATCAAAGTTATTGAAAAGCAAAAAATAACTAATAGCCTGCATGGTTCTCCTAAGAAATGTGGACTTATTGTAACTATAAAATCGACAAACTATAACTGGCATTTTGCTGTCCGGTAATCAGATGTTATTTCAATTTCCTTTTCTATAATAGTAGTTTCTTTAATCTATTTGACTTATTTACAGCGCACTTTTTGCAAATCACAACAGAAGGTCTATGAACTGCGTAGGCCACTGTGATACCGTAAACACCGTTTTTAGTCATTCTTGGTTTAGATCGTTTCTGGACAGACTCACTCGGTTTAAATGCGACTGTAGCCGGGGTGGGTACTAAAATTAAAGGTTCAAAATTGAAAATCAGCTGTACTATCACGCCGCATGGTAATTTTCAGCTTTCAATTTTCCATTTTATAATTGCAGATACCGCATTTTCTCACTACCTTTACAGTCTGAAAACAAGTTCTATCAATATTAAAGATAACAGAATGGAAAACAGAAGTTTAGTAACCATTGCCGAGCATTCAAAAGAAAAAATACTTTATATGCTTGAAATGGCGAAGCAGTTTGAACAAAATCCCAACCGCCGGCTACTTGAAAATAAAGTGGTAGCCACCCTGTTCTTTGAACCATCTACCCGTACCCGACTTAGTTTTGAAACAGCTGCCAATCGCCTTGGCGCACGTGTTATTGGGTTTAGTGATCCGAAAGCGACCAGCTCATCCAAAGGCGAAACGCTGAAAGATACGATTAAAATGGTAAGTAATTATGCCGATATTATCGTAATGCGTCATTATTTGGAAGGAGCTGCCCGTTATGCAAGCGAGATAACAACGGTACCTATCGTGAATGCCGGAGACGGAGCCAATCAGCATCCATCGCAGACAATGCTCGATCTTTACTCAATCTACAAAACGCAAGGTACACTCGAGAATCTAAATATCTATCTTGTAGGCGATCTTAAATACGGCCGTACCGTTCACTCACTACTTATGGCCATGCGCCACTTCAACCCAACTTTCCATTTCATAGCTCCCGATGAACTGAAAATGCCGGAAGAATATAAAATATATTGTAAAGAGCATAATATAAAATATGTAGAACATACTGATTTTACCGAAGAAACGATTGCTGAAGCCGATATCCTTTATATGACTCGGGTACAACGCGAACGCTTCACCGATTTGATGGAATACGAACGTGTGAAAAACGTATATATCTTACGCGCCCAGATGCTGGAGAACACACGGCCTAATCTGCGTATTCTTCATCCGCTACCTCGTGTCAATGAAATAGCTTATGATGTGGACGAAAGCCCGAAGGCCTATTACTTTCAACAGGCACAAAACGGTTTGTATGCTCGTGAAGCCATTCTGTGTGATGTATTAGGAATAACATTGGAAGATATAAAATAGAGTTAATGACCAAAAATATGAACGAAAATAAACAAGCCCTGCAAGTGGCCGCCCTTCGGAACGGGACTGTCATCGACCATATACCCAGCGAAAAACTGTTTACCATCGTGCGGTTACTTGGACTGGAACACATGAAGAATAACATTACTATCGGCTTTAACCTTGAAAGTCAAAAACTGGGACGAAAAGGTATTATCAAAATAGCTGATAAGTTTTTTTGTGATGAAGAAATTAACCGCATTTCAGTAGTGGCTCCACATGTGAAGTTGAACATTATCCGTGATTATGAAGTTGTAGAAAAGAAGGAGGTACGCATGCCGGACGACCTGAAGGGAATTATAAAATGCGCCAACCCTAAATGTATCACAAATAATGAGCCAATGCCCACACTTTTTCATGTAGTGGATAAAGACAACTGTGTAGTGAAATGCCATTATTGCGAAAAGGAACAACGGAGAGAAGAATTTACAATAACCAAATAATTTACGATTAGACAATTTACTATTTACGATTGAAATAACTCTTTATGTATAGATTGACAGTAAATGGTATTCTTCAATCGTAAATAATCTAATCGCAAATCTACTTTAATTGTCTAACCGTAAATGTTTAATTTTATGCGTGTTGACTGGAAACCTGGAACAATGATTTATCCGCTGCCAGCCGTCATGGTGAGTTGCGGAAACAATGAAAGCGAATATAATATAATTACGGTGGCATGGACGGGAACGATTTGTACGAACCCGCCCATGTGTTATATATCCATACGTCCGGAACGTCACTCCTATTCTATTATAAAGAGAAACATGGAATTTGTGATTAATCTCACAACGGCAGATATGGCATTCCCTACAGACTGGTGTGGAGTACGTTCAGGGAAAGAGTATCATAAGTTTGAGGAGATGAAATTAACACCGGGTAAATGTACCGTAGTCAATGCTCCGCTTATTGAGGAATCACCACTTTGTATTGAATGCAGAGTAAAAGAAATCGTATCGTTAGGATCACACGATATGTTTATCGCCGACGTAGTAAATGTACGTGCTGACGAAGGTCACCTAAACCCGGAAACCGGAAAACTGGAACTGGCAGAAGCCAATCCACTGGTGTATGTTCACGGTGGATACTACGAACTGGGGAATAAAATAGGAAAGTTCGGCTGGAGTGTAGAAAAGAAGAGGAAGGATTGAAGAATTGATTTATGAATTATGAAAGGGATTAGATATAGATTATGGCGTGGATGTTGGAACCGCAAAGTGGTGGTAATACTGGTATGTGCCCTTATGGGTACATTGCCTGCCTTTGCGCAAGAAAACACACAGAATAAAACAGACCGTCCCAATCATAGAAGATTCAATATCGGGGTAAAAGCAGGCTTTAACGCTTCCATGTTTCTGGTATCAGATTTTAAGATTAAAGATGTAACCATTGATGAGATTCAGAACAACTATAAACTTGGTTACTTTGGTGCACTTTTCATGCGTATCAACATGAAAAAGCATTTCATTCAACCGGAAATATCCTACAATGTCAGTAAATGTGAAATAACGTTCGATAAGCTGGGATCACATCATCCGGACATTGAGCCGGATTATGCTTCGGTCACCTCTATGATCCATAGCATTGATTTCCCAATGCTCTATGGATACAATGTAGTGAAAGAAGGTCCCTATGGTATGTCTATTTTCTTTGGACCCAAACTTCGTTATATCTGGGGAAAGAAAAATGAAATCACTTTTGAGAATTTCGATCAGAAAGGAATACATGAACGTTTGTACCCATTCAACCTGAGTGCCGTTATCGGTGTTGGTGTCAATATTTCCCGTATATTCTTCGATTTCCGGTATGAACAGGGCGTACACAACATTTCAAAATCGGTAACATACGACAATATCAATTCCGATGGAAGTACCGGAGTAAGTAATATTACCTTTCATCGGCGCGATCAGGTACTCAGTTTCTCACTTGGAGTGATATTTTAATAGATAAATCTGCTTTTTTTTGTCGGATTATCATTCTTTTTCCATAAATTTGTGCGCTTAATAAAGAATCTCCAATAAGAAACTTATTTTTATACAATACAGAATGAAAAGAGACGATTTAATTTTCGATATTATCGAAAAAGAGCATCAACGTCAGCTTAAAGGTATTGAGCTGATAGCATCAGAAAACTTCGTGAGTGACCAGGTGATGGAAGCAATGGGTTCCTGCCTTACCAATAAATACGCGGAAGGGTATCCCGGTAAACGTTATTATGGGGGATGTGAAGTGGTAGACCAAAGCGAACAAATAGCTATCGACCGCTTGAAAGAAATCTTCGGTGCTGAATGGGCGAATGTACAGCCTCACTCAGGAGCTCAGGCAAATGCGGCTGTATTCCTTGCCGTATTAAATCCGGGAGATAAATTTATGGGATTAAATCTGGCACATGGCGGACACCTTTCTCACGGTTCATTAGTCAATACTTCCGGTCTTATCTATACTCCATGTGAATACAATCTTAATAAAGAGACAGGCCGCGTTGATTACGATCAAATGGAAGAAGTAGCTTTGCGCGAACGTCCCAAAATGATTATCGGTGGTGGCTCGGCATACTCTCGTGAATGGGATTACAAACGTATGCGTGAAATAGCAGATAAGGTGGGTGCTATCCTTATGATAGATATGGCACACCCTGCCGGACTTATTGCTGCCGGCCTGCTGGATAATCCTCTGAAATATGCACACATCGTCACATCAACAACACATAAAACATTGCGTGGTCCACGCGGAGGCGTTATCATGATGGGTAAAGACTTCCCTAATCCATGGGGTAAGACTACTCCGAAGGGAGAAATCAAAATGATGTCTCAGTTACTGGATTCAGCTGTATTCCCCGGAATTCAGGGTGGTCCGTTGGAACATGTTATTGCAGCCAAAGCCGTTGCTTTTGGCGAATGCTTGCAACCAGAATATAAAGAGTATCAGAAACAAGTACAGAAAAATGCAGCTGTGCTGGCTCAGGCACTGATTGAACGTGGTTTTACAATCGTATCCGGCGGTACAGATAATCACTCAATGCTAGTAGACCTGCGCTCAAAATACCCTGATTTGACAGGTAAGGTAGCAGAGAAAGCATTGGTAGCTGCTGATATTACAGTAAATAAAAACATGGTACCGTTTGATAGCCGTTCTGCATTCCAGACCTCTGGTATACGTTTGGGTACTCCTGCCATCACTACTCGTGGCGCAAAGGAAGATTTAATGCTGGAAATTGCTGAAATGATTGAAACAGTACTCTCTAATGTTGATAATGAAGAAGTAATAGCACAGATTCGTGCACGTGTCAACAAAACGATGGAGAAATATCCGATCTTTGCTTATTAAAGACCGGAACACATAAATTAATAATTTAGACTTATACCCGTGTATCTTCTTCACAGATGATACACGTTTTTTTTTTCTTCTTTGTGAACCTTTTGTGCCAAATGGCGTTCTTACTACATAAAAACGAGAAAAGATAATAAACCTATACTTAATTATGAAGCTGAAAAATCTATTATTAATGGGCGTTATGCTAATTGCAACCAGCGCCGTAGCTCAGGAGAGCTGTACCTTCTTCTTCCCCAACCAGGAGGGACAACAAGTAACTCGCAATTGCTATACAGCTAACGGGAAGCTCTCCAACATCCTCGTTTATCGTGTAGACCAGGTCTATGATTATCCATCCGGTACAGAAGCAATAGCCAGTTACACCTTCTCCAATGCTGCTGGTAAACTTATCAACTCCGGGCAAATGGTAGCACGCTGTAACGACGGAGATTTCTCTATGAGTATGAACGGTGCCACCACTTTCCCTGCTGCAATGGATATGATGAATACAGATGTATACATGATCGGCGATCTGATGAATTATCCGGATGCTATGTCTGATCCGACAAATCCGGACGATGATGATGAATTTGACGATGCTACCATACGCTTGTATCAAAAAGGGAACAAAAACAATCGTGCAGAAGTAACTCTCTCTGATCGTCGGTTTGTTGCTACAGAAAGTGTAAATACTCCCGCAGGTCCTTTTTATTGTACGAAAATTAAATATGACATAGACATCTGGACACCGAAAGGAAAGATAGAGGGTTACGGATACGAATGGTATGCTCCCAATATCGGTATTGTCCGCTCCGAACAATATAACAAGAAAAACGAATTGCAATCTTACAGTGTGTTAGAAAAAATCAAGAAATAACACACTGGACTCTATATATACCCAAGAGTGTGGTGTTTCTATACGGAAAAGTTACATTTAACAATGGATTTCTTTACGAAAGAAGAATCTCCACATTCTTTCCAAAAAAAACAGAAATTGAGTAGTTACTAAACCCATAGTAGCTACTCAATTTTTAATAATGTGCCAATTGTGCTACGCTATATCGGTACAGCGTAGCACAATTGGCACATTGATATATCATATTTGGCACATTATTCATCAGCTCAGCCCGTCTATTTCGCCATCAATAATGTCTATATGTTTGGCTTGCGGCTCTTTGGGAAGTCCCGGCATACGCATGATCTCACCAGCAATGGCAACAATCATTTCTGCTCCGTTATTTATTACAATATCTTTAATGTGGAACTCAAAGTTGTTTACTGCGCCATATATCTTCGGATCGGCAGAGAATGAATATTGCGTTTTAGCAATACACACCGGATAATGAGTGATCCCCATCGTTTCGGCAAGTTTGATTTTCTTACGGGCTATCGTGCCGTATGTAATCACGCTTGCGCCATAGATACCAGTGGCCACTTTCTCTATCTTCTGTTCTACGCTATCCTCATCTTTATAAGTGAATTGTAAGGGTGCGGATGGTTTCTTCTCAACAGTTTCCACAACGAGATTAGCCAGATCTACAGCTCCCTCTCCTCCTTCACTAAACGCATTATTAATGGCAAAGCCCACTCCTAATTCTTCGCAATGACGACGAAGTAACTCCATCTCCTCATCCGTATCACTAGCAAACTTATTGAATGCAACAATTACCGTCTGGCCGAAAGCACGAAGGTTACGGACATGTTTATCGAGGTTACGAAGTCCTTCTTTCAAACCTTCCATATTGGGATCTTTAATGCGGTCAAGACTAACACCACCATGCATTTTCAATCCCTGTGCTGTGGCGACAATAATAGTCAGTCGAGGCTGTACACCACTCTTCCGACATTTTATATTGTAGAATTTCTCTGCACCAAGATCAGCTCCAAAACCGGCCTCTGTGATTACATAATCACCAAAAGTCATAGCCATCTTAGTTGCCAGGATAGAATTACAACCATGCGCAATATTAGCAAACGGACCACCGTGTACAAAAGCTGCTGTATTCTCTGTTGTCTGCACCAAATTGGGATGAATGGCATCTTTTAGTAAAACGGTGATTGCACCAGCCACACCAAGATCTTTTACCGTGAATGGCTTATCATCGTAGGTAAAACCAAGCAGTATATTCTCAATGCGGCGGCGAAGGTCTTCCATATCGCTTGCCAGGCAAAGAATAGCCATAATCTCTGAAGCAGGAGTAATGTCGAAACCCGATTGCATAGTGATGCCATCTGTCTTCGCCCCCAGTCCGGTAACAATGTTACGCAAAGAGCGATCATTTACATCGAGCACCCGACGCCAAAGGATTTCTTTTAGTCCAAAGCCATTGGATTGGTTCTGATACAGAAAGTTATCCAATAAAGCAGAGATCATATTATGTGCCGAAGTGATGGCATGGAAATCACCTGTGAAATGCAGGTTTATCTTATCCATAGGAAGTACCTGGGCATATCCTCCTCCCGCTGCACCACCTTTCATGCCAAAACAAGGACCTAAAGACGGTTCACGCAAAGCTACAATCGCTTTCTTGCCTATTTTATTAAGCCCCAGAGCCAGACCGATAGAAACAGTTGTCTTACCAATTCCGGCTTTAGTGGCAGTAATGGCAGTTACCAGTATCAGATTACTCTGTTTTACTTTTTCTTCGTCTATCAATTGCTCGGGGATTTTTGCAATGTAACGACCATAGTTTTCCACTTCGTCACGCGGGATGCCAATACTTTCAGCAACCTGCTTTATTTTCTTTAGTTCCGTTCCACGGGCTATTTCTATATCTGATTTCATATCGGGTAATTATTAGTTTCGCATTTAAGATTGCAAAATTAACAATTAACTCCATACAAAAGTTGGAATAAGCAGAGAAAAATCACTTAAATCGTGAAGTATCTACTGCCTCCCGCTGTTTCTCCTTATAGCCGCCAAACTTATATGTAAATGAAACACCGAATTCACGGAAGCAGGAATAGTTATTCGTTACATTCTGTGTAGCAAAGTGGATACGTGGCGAAATTTGTCCGGTTTCAAAGATATCATTACAGCGTAAAGTGAGCAAAGCTTTTCCTTTTGCAAACGTATATCTCATAGCTGCATCTACATTGCCGGATGCCGGTAAATCATAAATACCTTGTATTGCTTTACTACGTACCATACCACTGATGATAACTTTAATATCCGGCTTACCGGAAAGTGTAAACGTATTGTTCATAAGAGCCATACCATAACAAATCTTACGGTCAAAAGGAATATCCCAGAAATCACTGTCTTTCTGTCGGTCATATACTCCGATCAGAGTAATGCGAGAGCTTAACCACTCTTTCACTTTAAAAGGGATAACCGCCTGTAGTCCTATCTGTTGCTTCTTATCGAAATTTAAATACTTATAGATTTCCAACAAGCGATCAGGAGATTGATACAGTGTTTGGGTTGAGTAATCCTTCGTTTGGCTGTACCAGGCAGTAAACATATACTTACTTTTCAAAACATATGTGAGTTGTGCCTGGTAATCAATATCCGGCTTCAAGGACGGATTGCCATGAATCTCAGAATATCCGCCTCCTAAATAGGAAATAGCATCTTGTGTAGCCCAATAATCCGGATAATTTTTATCACTGCTAAAAGAAAGTTGCCAGATATTTCCGGCAGATGGAACATAGTTGAGATTCAGAGTCGGATAAAAATTCCATTCATTCCAGACAGGTGTATGAAACTGTTCGGTAGCCAGCGAAACATCCAGTGATAATTTATCACCGAAACTTTTATTAAATCCGGCATAGAAGTTCAAGGTCTGTTCACGGCGGCGCGATTTCATGTTGTTGTTCCCAGGCAACAATTCACCACTTTCAGGATTATAATAATACTGATAACTATGATCTATGCTGGTAGTATAAACCGCTCCGTAATTGATTCCCCAACCTTTACCCAGATCTTGTTCCTCAGAAAGGAAAAACTTCCAACGATTAATACGTTGACAATCATCGCTCAGAAAATCAAGTTCGTCATCATTTAAACGACTATGTAACAATTGGGTAGAAGGAGACTCATAGAATGTAAATTCTGCACTTGCCTTCAAGCCAAATGGAGTACGATAATCCACACGTCCATTATGGAGTTGATCCGTACTACGTGTTTGCGTATTAGATGTTTGTGCTCCTTCTACTGTAGTCCGGTTATGCCCATTAGTGAACGTACCATTATAAACAAAGTTCAATTGATGTTCATTAGCAATCATGTAATCCGCACCAAGACGAATGCTATGTGTATTGTGCCGGCTACGCTGTATCTCATGTGTATTCATAGGGTATATATTACCATCCGACAGCGTATGCAAAGCCTCCTTGTCCGTTAAAAAATAGTTGCGTCCATGTCCGTAAGAGTAAAGAAAGTCAGCAGAGAATTTATTTCCGGAATAAAGGAGGCTTGCACGCTCGGTCAATACTTCATAATGTTTCTGTCTGTAATCGCTAAAAAGTTCTCCCTGAAAAGAAGGAGCATTTCCTCCCCCTTGTTTCAGACAAATATTTATCATGGCTCCACGAACCTGATAGCGTGCCGGGGCGGAGTACATCACTTCAGCTTTCTCAATACGGCTTGAAGGAATACTCTTTAGCAACGCATTCAGCTGTTCGGTACTCATAGTAGTCACTTTACCATCTATGACTACAGTAACACTCTGTCCGGCAAGTGTGATACTACCGTTCATTTCTGCAACTCCCGGAAGTTCCTTGACTGCATCATAGGCATTATCGACAGGCAAATCATTAATGAGCCGTGGTATGTCATATACCAACTTGCCTTGTGTGGCTTTTACAATGGGACGTTCGCCTTTTATCATCACTTCAGGCAATTCGTGATAAATACTATCAATATAAGTATCCAAGCTATCTTGAGACTGTGCACACAAGTGTGTTAACCCCATGCCAATCATAGTAAACAGTAAATAAATTCGTTTCATATTGTATCTGGTTTTAGTGATAATGCAAAATACGCCAAAAATCAGTTTAGTCTGCGTTATCCGAAACTTATGTAGTGTTATCTACTGTTATCAGATATGCTATTTAAAGTTAATCTTAAAAGTATTTCTTGATGTCATTAGTAATAAATTAAAGAAAAGCCATTTATGAAATAAAAAATGGATGTAAAAAGATAGTTATATACAGAATATATTGTAAATTTGCATATACAAACAACCCAAACAAACATGATTCGATATATAATCTCCACTCTCTTTTGTTTCAGAATAGTATTCTCGGCCTATGCTGTTGATACTCATATAAAAGATAGTTTGCTGCAGCAATTAACACATACGACAGAACCATCGCAAAGAATCCAAATTTATAGAAATCTGGCGGATGTATGTTTTGAATCACCTGATGAAAAAACATACTTATTAAAAATGTATCACGAAGCTCGTCAGGCTGGTGACAAAGCAAGTATGGTAAATGCGTTGACCGATCTTAGTTATATAGCCACCGATAACGCTCAAATGGATTCAGTTTTTTACTACATAAATTTAATAAAGAAGGTAGGTACTCCGGAAATAATAGCTGCGTTACCTGCTTATATTCATATGCGCTATTTTGATACGCTATGCTATGAAGGTAAAGCTGCAGAAGCTATTGATAACGAATCAGACTATCTGAAAGATAACAGCCAGGATAAACAAGATGTGTATAACAAAGTAGCCAAAGCATACATTACCGGAAGTAGTCTCCGCTCGAATGGAATGATCAAAGAATCTCTCCCCTATTTGAAAACAGCTTATGAACTATCACGGAATATATCAGATGTATATAATAAATATATGTTCAAAAGCATGGTGAGCTGGCGCCTGAGTAACACTTACGGTCGAATAAATAAACGTGACTCTGCAACTTGTATTCTTGAAGAATTTCTACATGACCAACTGCAATATTATGATACATATTATAAACAACGTCCTTATTATAACATTGCGACACGCAAGCTTCAGACATATTCTATGATATTGACTAACAATGTATTAGATAATCCTCAAAAGGCACATAAATACTGGCTGCAGATTGTAGCTCTCAGTAAGGAATTGACCAGTTTAAGTGATCGGTATAACTATTTCTTATCTATGAGCAACTATTACATAAGCCAGAAGCCAAAACCAGATTACGAAAAGGCACTATTGGCCAATGATAGTCTCATAAAATTTGCGCCCAATATTGCACCCAACAATATACCAGGGTTGTATAACACTGAATCAAGCATCTATGAGAAAATGGGCAAATATAAAGAGGCGTTGGAATATCTAAAACTCTCATATCAGTCCAAAGACTCACTTACAAATAATGAGATGCTTAAACAACTCAGTGAGCTTCAGGTAAAATATGACATAAACAAACTTAATAATGAGAAGTCGCAACTTGAAATAAAGAACAAACGTATCCTCCTTGTATTTCTCTCCAGCATATTGGTCATTGTTGTCGTTGTATGCCTGTATTTGTTCTATAGCCTGAGAAAAGAGAGAAACATGAAAATCAGCTTGCAAAAACTCAACCAGAAAGCTATGGAAAGTGAGAATATGAAAACGGCTTTCATCAATTCTATATGCCATGAGATACGTACTCCTTTAAATGCAATTGTAGGCTTTTCTGATTTGATATTCAATGAGGAGATTGACGAAGAGATACGTCAGGAATTCCCCAAAGAGATACAGAGTAATACGACAATGTTGATTACATTAATAAACAATATGCTGGAAGTTTCCAGTCTTGATGTATCAAAAGAGAAACTGCCATGTGTCCCTACAGATATCAATAATATCTGTCAGTACGAAATGGATTTATTGATGAAGTTCGCTAAACCGGATATAAGTTATCAGCTGGATCTGCTCCAGGAGTCAATTCATATCCCAACCCACGAAAAATATCTTTCCCTTGTGGTAGAACACCTGCTGAATAATGCCAATAAATTCACAGAAAAAGGAAGCATCACGCTTAGTTGTCGGCTGGATACTGAACGCCAACAGCTCTCTATCAGTGTATCTGATACTGGTTGTGGGATTCCAAAAGACAAATACGAAGAAGTCTTTAAACGTTTTTCAAAGCTCAATACTTTTGTTCAAGGCAACGGGCTCGGACTTTATCTTTGCCAGCTTATTATCAGTCGCTTGTCTGGGGATATATATATCGACCCGGCATACAATCGGGGAACACGGGTAGTAGTAACCTTACCAATAACATGAAAATGGAGGGAAGTGTTATTTAGTCTTACCATTAGGTGCGATTAATATATTTTCCTCTTATCTTTGCCTATACAAAAAAAACAGATGTATCGGGCATGAAACTACCTTTTAAACATATTGCCATCCTTGTACTCGTTTCGCTCATAGGTATCTTTGCATATCAGGCATATTGGCTTACGGGACTTTACCATACTATGAAAGATGATCTCGAACATAGTATCGTGGAATCTATGCGTATGAGCGATTATAATGAGATGATGCTCCGCGTAGAGAATCTGAGAAACTATGGAGATGCACACGGTGAGGTATCTGTCGCTGCCGGATATAATGACGAGGGAAAATCTTTTGTTCGCAGTAGTACCACTACTTATCAGAATGCAAGCCAGCTGGATAGTACAAAATTCGAGAAACTTACTTCTCAAAGCGATAGTAACATTACCTATTTGAAAGATTCTACAAAAGTAGTGGAGATATACGTACATAATGACACTACCCGTTCCGCCAGAGATTCTAATAAAAAAGCAGAAATGCTATTCAATGGTAAGATTGTAAACTCTCCCGATGATTCAATAAAAGGGCAGAAGGATACTCAGATGGCAGACCAGGAAGAAGGAGAAGCAGCCTTAACCTCCAACAGCGGACTGGATATAATATTAAATGGCAAAAACAGCATGCTGGAACTCGCCACTCACTTCCAACGCGGACTGCATTCCGGCTTAGATATTCTTCTGGATCCCAATTTGCAAGTATATGATAGTTTATTAACCCTTTCTCTCAGAGCAAATAATATTTTTCTGCCGCACCGGACGGAGTTTCTTCATTCCGGAAGTAATATCGATTCTACACTGACCTTTATCGACACACTCGGTATTGCCGGAGACAGCAGTTATATTCCGGGACCGAAAGCACAATGTTACAATTATGCATTCGATCTTCATACCTCATTTATGTATCGCCTTTGGATAGAGCCTGTGACTCTGCTCGTATTAAAGCAAATGATCGGTATACTTATTACTTCATTCATTATTTTTATCATACTTTCTTTCTCTTTCTGGTATCTCATCCGTACTATCCTGCGTCAGAAATCATTGGAAGAGATTACAAGCGATTTTACCAATAATATCACTCACGAACTAAAAACTCCTATCTCTGTAGCTTATGCTGCCAATGATGCCTTACTCAACTTTAACCAGGCCGAAGAGAAAGTGAAGCGCGATAAATATCTCCGTATCTGCCAGGAACAGTTGCAACGGCTCAGCGGACTGGTTGAACAGATATTAAGTATGAGCATGGAGCGTCGGAAAACTTTCCGTCTGCATACCGAACATTTGGAGTTAAAACCAATGTTAGATACTCTGATCGAACTTCATAAACTGAAAGCAGAAAAAGAGATTACCATCACTTATGAAATAGAACCTGCCAATCTTTCTGTGACGGCAGATCGTACTCATTTCAGTAATATTATCAGCAATCTGATAGATAATGCCGTGAAGTATTCTCCGGGGCAGGTTCTGATTAAATTGCATTGCCATCGTAATGCGAACGGACAGGTTGAAATATCTGTTACCGACCAGGGTATCGGCATAGCTTCCGAGAAGCAAAAACATATATTTGATAAGTTCTATCGTGTTCCTACCGGTAATCTTCACGATGTTAAAGGTTATGGGTTGGGGCTCTATTATGTCCGGACAATGATAGAGAAACACGGTGGTACAGTAAGTGTAGCGAGTGAACCGGGACACGGAAGTACATTTACATTAGTAATTAATGAGTAGTTTTATTATGAGTATGAGTAAGGACAAAATCAAAGTACTACTGGTAGAGGATGAACTCACCCTCGCCATGATCATCAAAGACACGCTTGAAGAAAGTGACTTTATTATCCATACTGCTGCCAATGGTGAAGAAGGATTACGCCTGTTTTTTGATTTACGTCCGGACGTTCTGGTAGCTGATGTAATGATGCCTCGTATGGATGGATTTGAAATGGTACGTCGTATCCGCCAGACAGACAAGCAAACGCCAGTACTCTTTCTCACAGCCCGGTCGGCAATCAACGACGTAGTAGAAGGTTTTGAACTCGGTGCAAATGATTACCTGAAGAAGCCTTTTGGTATGCAAGAACTTATTATACGCATCAAATCATTGGCAGGAAAGGCTTTTTCTTTTACCGAGACACACAAGGAAACACGTTTTGAGGTCGGACACTATATTTTTGACTCTATAGCACAAACACTTATATATGCCGGTACAAAGCAGGAGCTCTCCCACCGTGAGTCGGAAATACTAAAACGATTGTGCGAGAATCGTAATCAGGTTGTGAATACGCAAAACGTTTTGCTGGAGCTATGGGGAGATGACAGCTTCTTCAATTCCCGCAGTCTGCATGTATTTATCACCAAGTTAAGACATAAATTAGCACAGGATGAACGGATACGTATCGTTAATGTGCGTGGTATTGGTTATAAAATGATCGTTAACTAACGGAGGATGAAATTATGGACAAAAGGATCTGCATCGGCTTTCTATTCTCTCTTTTCGCAATCACGGTTTTTTCACAGGCCGAGGCGCCCAATGATAGTATAAAGTTGTTGGTTCCCACCGTCCCGGAAAGCCGTTCACCTGTACATACAGACGACAGTGGTTTCATTTTACCGGATGCTACTCCTAACTCACATCACGCCTCTCCTGTGGCAGCGGACAGCATGACGATACGTATCACTATCCCCGAATTTATCCGGACTCCCTGGCCCAAACCACGTCTTGGTCAGGATTCCAACCCCTGGGCACGCGACTATAACAGATATGACAACTTCATACTCACTCCCAATAGTTACATCAGCACCTATAGTACATACAATACGTATCCCACTATGGGTACTCACATAGATGTCGGTGCTGCCTATACCTATCAGTTCAATGAGCGATGGGATGTTACCGGAGGGATTTATACAACAAAATATACAATGCCTTCCTTCGTTCATGGGTCTCAGTTTGATGCAGGCTTCAACGGCTCATTCGGATATCGTATTAATGATTGGCTCAAAATAAGAGCAGTCGGGCAATACTCCATCAACGGGCAACGCAATGCAGCACACGGTTATCTCACTCCTATGGCTCCACAGAGTTACTACGGAGTAATCATGGAGTTGAAGGTAACCAATTGGCTTGAACTCCACGGAGGCATGGAACGGGTGTACGACCCGATGAAGATGAAATGGAAAACAGTTCCAATCGCTTATCCTGTTTTTAAAATCGGAGGGAAATAAAACAGAGCGATTGTAAGAGAAGCACTCAATGATTAACCGCCCATTATTCAAGTTAAGTTTCTACAACAGATTATTCCCCGATATAGATAATCAGCAAATATTTTCTATCTTTGCCTCAATAATAACCTACGGATATGAAAAAGCTGATATTATTCTTTTCATTGCTATTGGCAACGGCTGTAGTGTCCGCACAATCGGAGCTACCGTCAGATGATCGTACCCCTCGTGCTCCGGAAGAGAACTATAAGGAGTTTGGCGGATTTCTGCTGGATATGGGTTTGATGAGTGTTATGCCTCCCCATTTGCCCAAAGTAGATCTTTCTCTATCCGATACCGGCAAAGATTTTAATCAATTGTTCCGTCTCAATCCGGATGTAACTTATTCACAGGGATTATCAAACGTTTTTACCCCTTCTTTCTCCGGATTCGGCGGATTTGGTTTCGGCTCTGCACAAAACCTGCAAATGGGATCATTCAAACTGAAAAACGGTATGCGAATCAATACATACGGTGAATATAATGCCGATGGATACAGGGTGCCTAACCGTAGTGCACTACCCTGGGAAAGAAATGCTTTCAAAGGAGCTTTTGAATTGAAATCGGCCAATGGTTCATTTGGAATACGCATAGAAGTACAGCAAGGAAGAAACCCCTATTACCCTTAATAATAAAGTATGAATATACTGATTATTGGTGCCAACGGCTTTACCGGCCGGCGGATACTGAACGACCTCGTGGCACGCGAAATATACAACATTACTGCTTGTTCGTTACGCAATGACATCCAAAGTGGCGACGGCTATCAGTTTATCCGCACGGATATACGTAATGCATCAGAAGTACGGGCACTCTTCAAGGAGGTTTGTCCGGATGTGGTTATTAATACTTCTGCACTGTCAGTACCAGACTTCTGCGAAACACATCATAATGAGGCGCGCGCTACCAATATCACTGCGGTAGAACATCTGGCGCGTGCCTGCGAACAGTATGGAAGTCGTTTTATACACCTTTCCACCGATTTTGTGTTTGATGGCAGAACTGACCGGTTGTATACAGAAGAAGATGAACCTAATCCGGTCAATTACTACGGAATCACCAAACTTGAAGGGGAAGAGCGTGTTGCCGAATATTGTGGCAATTACGCCATTGTCCGCGTAGTCGTAGTTTATGGGAAAGCATTGCCCGGGCAACATGGTAATATTATACAGCTGGTAGCCAACAAACTACGTAGCGGTGAAACAATTCGTGTTGTTTCCGACCAATGGCGTACTCCTACCTTTGTAGGTGACATCTCGCATGCTGTAGAACAATTAATGCATCATCCCCGTAATGGAATTTACCATATCTGCGGAAGCGATTGCGTTTCTATAGCTGATATAGCCTATCGCGTAGCTGAGGTATTAGGGTTGGACCGTTCCCTCATTTTGCCTGTCACTACGGAAGAAATGCAGGAAGCCACTCCCCGTCCCCGTTTTAGCGGCCTGAGTATTGCAAAAGCAAAACGAGAAATCAATTATACCCCACATACCCTTGAAGAAGGGATAAAAGAGATGTTTACATGAAAAGTGATACCCTCATACTACAATCTAAACCCTATACAGACAAAGTAATCGGCTTCGCCGGTCCTACCCCATTGGAGATCGTATTGGATGCTTCCGGAAAAATATCAGAAGTGAAGCTTCTACCCAACAAAGACACTCCGAAATACATACAGATAGCCATAGATGGCGGCTTACTGAAGGCCTGGAACGGACTTACGCCCCAAGAAGCACTGGCAAAGAAAGTAGATGCAGTATCCGGAGCTACTTTTACATCAAGGGGGATTATTAATACGGTGCATAAGCGTCTCGAAGTTTATGAAGCCGGACAAAGCCGTTCCGATGTCTCACTCCTTGCTACAACAGGTACAGGATTGCTAATTATTATCGCATTGGGATACTTCCTGATGCGTAGAAAGAAACGACGAAAGAAAGGTTATGAATAATTGGAAGAAAAAGTTTATTATTATATGGTCAGGGCAATTATTTTCTATTCTCAGCAGTTCAATTGCTCAGTTTGCTATCGTACTGTGGATCAGTCTTGAAACGGGTTCTGCCGAAGTACTTTCATTTGCTACTATTGCTGCATTATTACCTCAGGTAGTATTAGGTCCTTTTGCCGGTGTATTTGTAGACCGCTGGAGCCGTAAGTGGACTATGATATTGGCAGATAGCTTTGTTGCTCTCTGTTCCGGGGTTATTGCGCTGTTGTTCTATCTCGATATTATCGAAATATGGCAAATTTATCTGTTGCTGATGCTTCGTTCCATTGGTAGTGCTTTCCATGCACCTGCCATGAAATCATCCATACCGTTGCTTGCTCCGGAGAAAGAGCTTACGCGTATTGCCAGTATTAACCAGGCGATACAAGCAGTGTGTAATATCTGTGGTCCGGTGTTGGGTGCTGCATTGATTGTTGCTACGGACATGAGCATAGTGATGCTTCTCGATGTGGTAGGAGCTGCCATAGCTTGTACGGCTCTGCTGTTTGTATTCATTCCCAATCCGGAAAAAACAGGAACAGATACCGCCGATAATGTATTGCGGGATATGAAGGCAGGCTTCAACGTTATTAGTAGGAATCGTGGATTGAGTTGGGTAATGGTAATCGAAGTGCTTATCACTTTCTTTGTAATGCCTATCGTAGCCCTGTTACCTCTGATGACGTTAAAAAACTTTTCGGGAACAGCTTATCAAGTCAGCCTGATCGAACTTCTTTTCGGTTTAGGTATGCTACTTGGGGGCATTCTGCTGGGGATATGGAATCCCCGTGTCCGAAAGGTAGTGATGATGAATGTATCTTATGTTATCATCGGAATAAGCATTTTTATTTCAGGTATTCTACCGCCTTCGGCATTCATTGCCTACGCCATATTTTCTGTAGTACAAGGCCTTGTAATTCCATTTAATTCGGGTCCCTTCACAGCGTTGCTTCAAACCAAAATCGAAGCTTCTTTCCTGGGACGTGTATTCTCGTTGTTTGACAGTATCAGTTTACTGCCTTCTATTTTAGGATTGATGGCTACCGGATTTATAGCAGATGCTATCGGTGTTGCCAATGTATTTGCAATATGCGGTATTGCTATTGTATTGACTGGGACACTGGCGTTCTTTATTCCTTCGATAATGAAATTGGAAAGGAGAGAATAATTTGCTAATGTGCCAATGTGCCAATTGGCTGCGCAATGAGTGCTTCCCGCACGAAGAGGTACGACAAACGATGATTCATTGAAACGCAGATGAACACAGATTTTCGCAAAGGGAAACAAATATAAATAAAGATACACAGTCTTTTAATCTGCGTTTCTGCGTTTCATCAAAGACTTAAAACTCCGTGCCCTCTGCGTCCTCTGTGGTGAAATACCCTACAGAATAGACAGCGCAGCCAATTGGCACATTGGCATATTAGCATATTGCCACATTATTCAGAATCTTTTCCAGCAATTCCTCAATAGTATCTGCCTTTGAAACTTCTCCTTTCTGAGAATAAACAGTAAAACTCCCCTCCTTTTTCAAGTCACCGACTTCAATACAAAACTCTGATTCTACACCTTTATCAGCAAGAATACCGTTACGTTGTAAAGCTTTACGCACCATAGCATATCCCTGCCCTTCTCCTATAAGACGAAGTTGTGTAATATATTCATTATCTACCCGGAAAAGACCGGTTTCAATATCAAAAATAATCCCCTTATGAGCAAAGAAGGTACTTAAACTACCATTGAGTGAAAGATCTTCAGGAGTACCAATTATAACTCCGTTCATTTTATCCATCAACCATATTTTGTCGGCAATCTGCAATGCCAATTCCAGGTCGTGTGTAGAAAGAAAAATAGTTTTATTCGTCTGACGGCTCAACCGATGAAGTAATTGCATCATCTCTACCTTACTGGGAAAATCAAGAAAAGCGGTCGGTTCATCCAGAAAGATAATAGGCGTTTCCTGTGCCAATGCTTTTGCAATCATCACTTTCTGCCGTTCACCATCACTTAACGTATGCACCATTCTATCAGCAAGTTTCTCTATCTTCACTAAAGAGATAGAACGTTCTACGATTCGTTTGTCATCTTCGTCAAGTGTTCCCCAAAAACCGGTATAAGGAGTACGTCCAAGTCCCACCAACTCCGTTACAGTCATATTGCGCACTTCACATTTTTCGGTCAGCACTACGCTGATGGCCATAGACAGGTCTTTATCCTTGTATTGTTCAATCTCTTTGCCCTGAATGCAAATTTCTCCGCCAAGCTTAGGCTGAAAGGCAGAAAGAGTACGTAACAAAGTAGATTTACCGATACCATTAGCTCCCAACAAACAAGTTAGTTCACCACTATTGATGCCGGCATTGATATGCTCGGCAACAACCTTCACCTCTCCTTTACCAGGATAACCGATGGAGAGATCTTTTATATGAATGGTATTTTGCTTCATGATTATTGATGTATGGCTACAATTCCGGGGAACAAAGATACTTATTTATGCAGTGATAGCCCAGACGATAACGGTTTTCTTTTCCATCCTCACCGTTCTTCTTTAGTTTACTTACCGGGGAATGCTCCTGCTCTCACCGGGGGAAGATGTTTTAGATGTACATGTCGTACTGCTCCACATGTACATGTCGTACCGCTCCACATGCACATGTCGTACTGCTTTACATGTACATCTAAAACATCATTCCCCTACGACCTTCGGTACGTTGGGTTATAATAAACTTACCAATGTCCTTACTGCAAGACAAACTACCCAACCCGTTTGTGTACAAAAGGAGCGCAGAGAAAATAAAAGATAAAAGTCTGTATATCAACCGATAATAAAGTACGTACTTTATAGGTATAAGAGAACGTATTTAACAGCATGTTAAAATCTATTTTAACACACCTTTAAATACGTACTCTTGTTTATATGATATTCAATCTTTAAAACAGCGAAAACTGATCATTGCGCAGGCTTTTAACCAAACGCTCTTTCACGATATCATCTTCTTGCAATTCACCTACAAGCATAGGAGAATTTTTATCATGCTTGTTCAAATTATACTTCACCGTGTTATAGTTTCCTTTGATGGCATAACAATAAATACAGCCATTCAGGCAACTCTCATAAGTACCGATGTCAATACTCTCCGCACACCGGCAAATATCACGCTGATTTTTATCTTTCCGGACGGATATAGGATAACCTGCAATTCTTTCCACCAATTGATTATCAATGCACAATCCACCCGGAATGCCCAAGTGAGTCAAATCTACCTTGACTGTACATGTATCCAATTGAATAGAACAGGTATCCACCGTTTTTTTAAAGGATACCGCCATCTCCTCAATATCCGCTTTCAGTAGAGGTTGTATGTTGAATCGGCTGACAGCAGTGCGGATATGCTGATAATGATCTATAAAACCAAGCATACATTTCTCTGTATGTTCTTTTAACTCATATGCGATTTCAGCAAATTTCTCTTTGTGAAAACCAGGAGTATATGTCTCATTGGTAAGAACCGGATCATAACGCCAGATTACTTTCTCCTTACCTATCCGGTCCGAAAGACGCTTAAAAGTATCAATACGTTTGCTTATTGCAGGGAGATGATTCTCAATATCCGGTCTATAAGGGTTGAGAGTAAACTGAAAATAGTAATTGTAATCTTTCAGTTTGTCCAGCTTTTCAAGCATCGGAGCCGGATTCTTTGACCAGAAAACAATACAGTCTACTACGGCAGGATCCAGACTAATCCTACTTATCATTTTTGAGTTATAAGGATTGGGAACAAGCACATACCTTTCTTTTATCCGGTTAAAAAACCAGTCTGAATAAAAGGCGGGTATATCAGTTCTGCGACTTGCACTAATTATCATCTTGTAAAGTTAGCAAAAAGAGAATAAGGGGAGAAAAAGGGAACGTAAAAAAAAGACAAAAGACTTTAAAGCTATCCAGGCAAAAGGTAAATAGTATAAAGTCTTTTGTCTTTATCCGTAAATCAGTAATCTACTGACCCTTAATCATCAGGCCCTGAAACCGATAACAGAACGTGGAGATAGCCGCATTTCATTGATCTTCATCCGATTTACGGCAAAACGCACATCTTCTTCTTCAATAGTCTGATAAAGCCCCTTATCCTCTGAAGGCGTACTTCTGAATACTCTTTCTGCCATCGCAGGAAGTACCCCGTTCGTTATTAATTGCCCCATCCAGCGGGCGTTACTGAAATAAGAATCTTTATGCTCACAGACGTGAACCACTGTTTCTTTCAGAACACTCCGCGCACCATTCGTCAGCACATACCCTTTCTTATCCAACAGATCATATCCTATCCGTAATAACTCGTCAACAGAGTAATCTTCAAAATGAAATTGATGCGGAAAACGTCCCCACAGTCCCAGGTTGGCATCCATCATCGCCTTCATCTCTTTTTCATAACCGGCAAATATAACCAGTATATCAGCATGCTCCAATGCAAGTACGGCTAATAAGGACTCTAATACCCGAAATCCAAAATCCTTATGGTCACTTGCTCCATCATAAAGCGTATATGCTTCGTCTATGAAAAGAACATTGCCCCGTGCACGTTCCAGAATCTCCTGCATATTTTTTTCCGTCTCTCCGATAAAACGCCCTACCAACTGCGAACGCCCGGTCACTATAACCTCTCCTTTGGACAGTTGCCCCAATGCATGATATATTTTTCCTACCATCTTGGCTACTGTTGTTTTTCCCGTTCCCGGATTACCGGTAAAAATCATGTGATGTGCCCCCGGCCCTTGAACAGGTAACCCCAACTGTTTACGTTTTTCATTGAAACGTACAAATTTGAAAGCCTGTTCCATATTCTGCTTTACTTTACTTAAACCAACCAAAGCATTCAGTTGCTTCATACTTTCATCAAACAAGTTGGCCTGAGCTTCAAAAAAAGTTGTATCGATATCTTGTGCTTCAATACGTATAAGGGCTTCTGATAAATCTTCGGATGGTTGATTCTCTTCGAGAAGAATGCGCTCCTGCATACGGGGATAGATAGCCTTATGGATAAACTTACTGACGGTATCTTCTTTCCAATATAACAATGTTCCGTTATCAGATTCTGTCTTCATGCTCCGGTACAAAACCTGTTGTGCATCCGACGAAAGATAAAAGGATTCGTTTTCCAGTTGTTGCTCTATTAAATTAAGTATATCATGCATAGAGAAACTTTCTGTCTTAAAACGGTTCTCTTCCGGAAAATACGCAGCAAGTTCAGGGACTAACTCAAACAGTTGATTGATCTCAGCGTCCATGCCGGACAGTATAAACATCCCCTCTTGTTTTTGCAATGCATTAATCATCTTGCCAATCACGTTCGAAGCACCCGGAGAGGTTAATGCTAATAAATGATCCAGATAAATAACTTTTCCAAAACACTGGGTGAAAAGTTCAGTTGCCGCTTCATATGGATTAACCGCATTATGTGTTTCGGTCAGCGTATACGCGTTCACCTGTTTAAAGTAAATTTCCGAACCGGTAAGTAGAAAAGCCGCATTTTTTGCGAAAATCTCCTTATTCTTTCCACCCGTTCCGGTAATGACAAAATTTGAATAATACCGGAGAATATTCAGCTTACGACGTTTACGCAACCGGCCGAATTCACTCTGTTTATATAAGTCCAATAGTTGATAACGCGCAGCTGTCATGCCCGGAAGCTTGTGTAACTCATTATACCACAATGGATTCTTTCCTAAATAACGGGCAAGCATATAGTCAACTGAGTTTTTATGGATAGGTTCATAGCTGCAATCGATCATTCCTTTTCCTCCTAAAGAGAAAGAAACCCTGTAAAGAGGCTCATCATTGTGTGATAATAGTACAAAATAATGCCCTTCCTTCCACATTCTTTTAGGATGGAAAGTCAGTCTCACGACGTTCTCATCTGACTCTGCATCTCCCGGCCTGCCTTCGGATTCACCTACCAGATTTAGCAAACTATTATAACAGAATGCTGTAAAATGATGAAAGGAAGTAACTGCTTCCCCAAAAAGGATATTCAAATACATACGTCCGGAAGTTCCGCAGATTTCTTTAGAATCCCCATGATGCTCAATATGTACCGATTGTATAGTATACTTATTACTTTTATCCGTAAATGTTTTGTTTGATTTATTCTTATTCATAGTAGTATAATAATTAAGAGTAAAGAATATAAGACTTTTAAATGTATAGAAACACGAAACCCCGCACAAGTTAATATACGGGCATGAGAAAGACCGCCTCAGTGAAGAGACAGTTATGCGCAAATCATAAAATGAATGAGGAAAAAGGTTCAATTATGAAAAGTACAGGCCTACATAGCTTTCTTCGTTCCCGATCTGCACGAATTTTATACCGGACAGATCTTGAACGTTGTTCAAAATGTCAAAGATCAAAATGTATCAACCAACAAAATCCCAGCCGGGACTCCGTTAATCGAATAACATTGTTCATCTTTGAATTCCGAATTTCAAAACTGTGTAGCCTCATTTTGAGAAAATATTTCTAGTTTTGTGCAAATATACAGGAACTTCCGGGTGTTTCCAAATAATGCTGAAGAAAATTGGAGTAAGCTCTAAAGATAACAACCGTAATTAAGGTATAACTATCCGTAATTTGTATACCTGGGCTTTTGTATATTCCAAGTAATTTTGCAACGTGAAATAATAGATAAGAATATGAAGTTATTAAAACAAATCCGAATGCGTATGTTTATAGGAATACTATTAGTTATTGTAGCTGTTTTCGCCTTGATTGGAATTGTTTTCATTAACCAGTCAAGCTTTGGCAAACTTCCTCAGGGTAAACGGCTGGAAAGAATCAGGCAGTCACCGCATTATAAAGACGGAGCTTTCCAGAATCTGCATGAGACAGTGATGATGACCTCCGATAAGAGCCGTTTCAGAAGCATCCTGGATTTTCTATTCAGAAAAGTCGAAGGACTACGCCCTGAAAAAGAAATACCGGTTATCAAAACGAATCTCCAGGGAATAAGCAACAACAAAGATGTACTGGTCTGGTTTGGACATTCTTCCTATCTTATTCAAATCGACGGGAAACGAATACTGGTAGATCCGGTCTTTTGTATGGGCTCTCCGGTTTCGTTCATCAACAAGCCATTTCCGGCTACCTATACCTACCAACCCAATGACATGCCGGATATTGATTATCTGGTGATAACGCATGACCATTGGGATCATTTGGACTATCAGACGATTATGCAACTGAAAGATCGTATCAGAAAGATAATATGCCCATTGGGAGTCGGCGAGCATTTTGAATATTGGGGATTTGAAGAAGATCAGCTTATAGAACTTGATTGGTATGAAAATTCCACTTCCGACAATGAGGCAGGGCTATCCATACACTGTCTGCCAGCCCGGCACTTCTCAGGCCGTGGCCTTACTGCCAACCAGACACTCTGGGGTTCTTTCCTTATCGAAACCTCGTCAAAGAAGATCTTTATCGGAGGAGATGGTGGGTATGATACGCATTTTGAAGAGATAGGGAATCGTTATCCCGGAATAGATCTGGCAATTCTGGAAAACGGACAATATAATGAGGATTGGAAATACATCCACACAATGCCATCAGAATTAAACCGGGTTGCCAAAGACCTGAAAGCCCGGAAGATACTGACGGTACACCACTCTAAATTTGCTTTAGCAAAACATCGGTGGGACGAACCGATCATGAATGTACGAAAAATGATAGAGACGGATTCGCTAAATGTTCTCAACCCTGTGATTGGTGAAGTTGTCAACATAGACAAATAGATACCGCATTCATACTCATTGGGAGTACAAGTACTGTATCCCAACTATTTTGAAACGCAGATTATCGCAAAGTCATGTAAAGAATATCATCCCTCAACTATAATGTAGTCTTATTATAATCTGCGAAAATCTGCGTTTATTTGCGTTTCAATAAAACACCGTTAAATCTTATCTTTTTATTTCCAATCAGTAATATTGGTAACAATATCCGTAATTTATCTATTTCTTAACCAAACATATCAGAGTAATTTTGCATCAGTCAGATAAAAAATAAAAGATATGAGAACAAGAAACATTTTAATGATGCTTATAGTTATGGTAACAATGTCAGGAACAAATGTAAAAGCTCAGCAAGTATTTAAAGCAAAAAAGGTGTTAGTCGCCTATTTCTCATGGTCGGGAAATACCCGTAGTGTTGCAAACCAGATCGCAGAATTGACCGACGGAAAGCTTTTCGAAATTCAAACAACAACACCTTATCCGGAAGAATATCGCTTATGTACGGAGGTAGCTAAAAAAGAAAAAGAAGCAGACGCACGCCCGGAACTGAAAACCAAAGTCGACAATATAGATACCTACGATGTCATATTTGTAGGATACCCTAACTGGTGGGGAACTGCTCCTATGGCTATATGGACTTTTCTGGAAAGCTACAATTTCTCTGGCAAGACAGTCATTCCTTTCTGTACACATGGTGGTGGAGGTGAACAGAATTGCTTCAAAGATTTTGTAAAACACGCAGAGAAAGCTACAATAAAAAAGGGCTTTCTCATCAATGGAGGAAGCGCAAACTCAGCTCGGACAAAGGTAGAAAAATGGCTGCACGAAATTGATCATTAAAAACACAATTATGTTACGAAAAGTAAGACTCATTTCCGCCCTGGTATGTTTCACTCTGATCACTTTACTGTTTCTTGATTTTACAGGCACTATTCATACCTGGTTTGGATGGTTGGCAAAGATACAGTTCCTACCGGCCCTATTGGCACTGAATATAGGAGTAATCATTGCACTAATGGTATTAACTCTCATTCTGGGGCGGATCTATTGTTCAGTCATCTGCCCGCTCGGTGTGTTTCAGGACCTGGTATCGTGGATAGCCGGAAAACGCAGAAAGAATCGTTTTCGTTATTCCCCCGGCCTTTCGTGGTTACGGTATGGAGTACTGGCGGTCTTTATCATTGCCATTATTGCCGGTATAGGTACGATTGTTACCTTACTGGCACCTTATAGCACTTACGGACGCATCGTTTCCAATCTGTTTGCACCGCTTTACCAATGGGGAAACAATCTTTTGGCCTACTGGGCAGAACGTGTGGACAGTTATGCTTTTTATTCAGTTGATGTATGGATGAAGGGTGTCACAACTTTTGGTATTGCTATTGCAGCATTTATCATTCTTGCTTTGCTGGCATGGCGAAACGGACGTACTTACTGCAATACAATTTGTCCGGTGGGAACACTTTTGGGTTTCGTAGCTAAATATTCATGGTTGAAGCCGGTAATTGACACTTCAAAATGCGTAAATTGTCAGTTGTGTGCCCGCAATTGCAAAGCTTCATGTATCAATATAAAAGAACACAAGATTGATTACAGCCGGTGTGTGGCATGTATGAACTGTATCGGAAAATGTCCTAAAAATGCAATTCAATACAAACACCCTCTCAATGCCGGCACAAAAATAGTCAAAGTAACAGACGAACAGATAGACAATGCACGCCGTAATTTCTTGTCTGCCACTTCTTTGTTGGCTACTTCTACCCTTCTGAAAGCACAAGAGAAAAAAGTAGATGGCGGACTCGCGATAATAGAAGAAAAGAAGATTCCCAATCGTACTACTCCCGTCACTCCGGCAGGTTCATTGAGTGCCCGGAATTTCGCAAATCATTGTACGGCTTGTCAGCTCTGTATATCCGTTTGTTCCAATCAGGTACTGCGTCCTTCCGCTAAGCTTGAAACACTGATGCAACCGGAAATGTATTATGAACGTGGTTATTGCCGCCCTGAATGCACGAAATGTGCCGAAGTATGTCCGACAGGTGCTATACGGCCCATTACTACAGCAGAGAAATCTGCAATACAAATCGGTCATGCAGTATACATATATGAAAATTGCGTAGTCAATACAGATGGCGTAAATTGTGGAAACTGTGCCCGTCACTGTCCGACAGGTGCTATACAAATGATAGCCAGTATTGCCGATGACCCGGAATCTCCTAAACTTCCGGTAATCAACGAAGAACGTTGTATTGGTTGCGGAGCTTGTGAAAACCTTTGTCCGGCACGTCCGTTTAGTGCAATTTATGTAGAAGGACATCAAAAACACAGAATTGTTTAAAAGAGAAGCCATGAATAAGAAAAATAAAAAGGAGATAGACCGTCGGAAGTTTCTGAAAGTATTAGGTGCAGGTGCCGTAACTACTACAGCTGCCATGTATGGTTGCAGTTACCAAAGTGACTCGGCAGCAATAAATGGAAACCCCGGCGACACCCAAACAGGCGAAATGACCTATCGCACCTCCCCTTCCACAGGTGATAAAGTTTCCATACTGGGATATGGCTGCATGCGCCTGCCAACTATTAATAATACCAGTGCAAGAGACACTCAGGATGAGATTGATCAGGATATGGTCAATGAACTGACCGATTATGCAATTGCACATGGCGTTAACTACTTCGACACATCGCCTGCATATTGCAGAGGACGTTCCGAACATGCTATGGGGATTGCACTCAGCCGGCACCCGCGCGACAGCTATTTTATAGCTACGAAGTTATCCAATTTCAGTCCGGATACCTGGAGTCGCCAGGCTTCCATAGCGATGTATCACAATTCCCTGAAAGAGCTACAAGTAGATTACCTGGATTATATGCTGCTACACGGCATTGGAATGGGAGGCATGGAAGCGTTGAAAGGCCGTTATTTAGATAACGGCATGCTCGATTTTCTTATCAAGGAACGCGAGGCGGGACGCATCCGTAACCTCGGTTTCTCATACCATGGAGATATTGAAGTATTCGATTATCTACTTTCCCGGCACGATGAAATAAAATGGGATTTTGTACAAATCCAGCTGAACTATGTAGATTGGAAGCATGCCAAAGAAGTAAATACCCGTAATACAGATGCTGAATACTTATATGCCGAAGTTTCCAAACGAAACATTCCTGCAATTATCATGGAACCTCTATTAGGAGGGCGTCTGTCTAATGTGCCCAACCACATAGTAGGGCGCTTAAAACAGCGTCGTCCGACAGACAGTGTTGCCTCATGGGCATTCCGCTTTGCGGGTTCACCCGAAGGAGTACTTACGGTATTAAGTGGAATGACGTATATGGAGCATCTGAAGGATAATTTACGTACCTATTCACCTTTGGTGCCATTGACTGAAAATGATAAAGAATTTCTGGAAGAAACGGCACAACTGATGTTGAAATATCCTACAATCCCCTGTAATGATTGTAAATATTGTATGCCTTGCCCCTATGGCCTCGATATTCCGGCCATTCTGATACATTACAATAAGTGTGTAAATGAGGGTAATGTCCCGGAAAGCAGCCAGGAGGAAAATTATCGTAAAGCACGCCGTGCATTTTTAGTGGGCTATGATCGTAGTGTACCACGCCTGCGCCAGGCCAATCACTGTATCGGATGTGACCAATGTGTACATCATTGTCCGCAGAATATAAATATACCGGGAGAACTACATCGCATTGATCAATTTGTAGAACAGCTAAAACAAGGTACATTATGAACATGGAAACATTAATCCGATTACTACATGAAGAGCAATGTTCATGCGTTATCTGCCACAAACAAAAAGTCTATGTCTTTGAACAACGGGGAGTTGCTGATTTATACAACTTACTAAAACAGACTCCATGGATACTACAAGGTGCCTATATTGCAGACAAGGTAGTTGGAAAAGCTGCGGCCGCCTTAATGATAATGGGTCAGGTAAAACAACTGTATACTGATGTCATAAGTGAACCTGCCTGGGAAATATTACAGGAAGCAGCTATCAAGGTGGAATTCAGGCTAAAAGTACCTCTGATAAAAAAACGCACTCAAACAGGCTGGTGCCCGTTGGAAACGCTATGCAAAGAAAAGGCTACTGCCCAAGAGTGTTTTATATCTATACAACATTTTATAAATACACAGAATAAGATTACAACGTGATAGAAGTAACTATCATAAAAGCATTTTATGCCCAAAGCGACATTTTACAGGTGAAATAAATACAGATTCCCGGCAACATTAATTTTGTGAGATTCTGTATTCATTCGGTGCCACTCCGGTTATCTTCTTAAACAGACTGCTAAAATACTGTACATTAGAGAAACCTAACTTATCTGCAACCAAGGCAGTCGTATTGTTCTTATCGGACAACATTCTTTTAGATGTCTCAAAACGTTTTTGCTGGAAATACTCATATATATTTTTCCCTGTCTCAAACTTTAACAGGTCGCTAAAGTAATGAGGAGATAATTGAAGGTTCCTTGCACAATACTCAGCTGATGGCAATATGCCGTTCATGAGTTTGCCAGACTGAACATATTCATCCCATAACAAGTCGGTTTTATTGATTATGAGTTTATTGGGTTCGTTGCGTGTGATGAACTGCCGTTCATAGTAACGCGTACAATAGTCTAAAAACAACTCGATATATCTCGAAATAATTGTTTTAGTATGACAATCGATGGCATGTTGCAATTCTTCTCCGATATTGCATAAACATTCTATTATCTTTGTCTTTTCACGCAAAGAAAGATGTAAGGCTTCCTCCGGTTTATAATAAAAGAATGAGTAATTCTTTATATTTGCTTCCAGCGAAGTGTGATAAAGTAAATCCGGGTGAAATGCCAGCAACCAACCTTTCTGAGAAAGTATCTTGTTTTTATCCGTTTTAAAGGATTCTCCCGGAGTAAGAAATATCAATGATGCATTGGAATAATCGTAATATTTACGCCCGTACAGGAAATCTTCAGCATGACCTTCTATCAATATGACTGTATAGAAGCCAAACTTAAGGGTACGTTGTTCCAAATTAGCTTTCGACAAATCAATGACACTTATCAATGGATGAAGCGTTTTACACCCTAAACAGCAATTACATTGATGTACAGTTTCTATATTCAATATGTTTTTTTTCATAAAACAGCCTGTTTTTAGCAAAGACTACACTAAGTAGTTTATCAAAGAACTATATCGTTTTGTGCCCTGTACTCATTAGGTGAACATCCGACGTTCTTTTTAAACAGACGTGAAAAATGTTGCGTATACTGAAACCCTAACTTATATGCAATCTGAGAAATTGGCTGATTGGTATTGAGTATCTGGTCTTTTGCATGATTGATTATTTTGAACACAATGTGCTGCTGGGCACTCTTCCCTGTCTCTTTTTTTATTAAATCACCAAAATAATTAGGCGAAAGAGAAACCTTATCTGCAAAGTATTTCACAGTAGGGAAACCATTCTTTTCTGCATTTTGTTCCAAGAAATAATCATCCAGGAGATGTTCAAACTGTACAATAATGTCTTTATTCACTCCACTGCGGGTGTTAAATTGCCGTTCATAAAAACGCATACAATAGTCAAGCAATAGTTCTATATTTTTAGCTATCAAAGTTTTGCTATGCTTATCTATTGCACGTTCTAACTCCATCGTGATATTTTTAAGGCAGTCCATTATTATCTGCTGTTCAGCATGAGACACATGAAGCGCTTCACTTACCTCATAAGAAAAGAAAGAGTACTTATTGATGTTCTGCCCCAAAGATGTACCACGAATTAAGTCAGGATGAAACACAATACCTATGGAAGACGGTTGGACGTTTTCCTTCAATTCAATACCTATAACCTGTCCCGGCGCAAAACTAACAATTGTTCCTTCCTGATAATCATATTGTTTTTTACCGTATTTAAGATCTCCACACTTCGTATGTTTCAAGAAGAGCGAATAAAAACCCATATTGATCCGGATATGATTCGGACGATTGGTTGCCTTTTTCAAATCTACAATTCCGACCAGCGGATGCATGGTTTCCAACCCGTATAACTTATTGTATTGATCAATAGTATCAATCTTTATAATTTCATCCATAATATGAAGTATATTAAATAATTTGACCTTGTTGCGTTCTGTATTCATTGGGAGTACACCCTACGCGTTTCTTAAATAACCGACAAAGGTGCTGCGGATATTGAAAGCCTAAAGTATAGGCTATCTGACTAACAGTTTCATCCGTTTCGGTAATATGTTCCTTTGCCATTTCAATAACCTTATCCTGAATATGCTCTTGCGGAGTTTTTCCGGTTTCCTTTTTTACCATATCTCCAAAATAGTTGGAGGAAAGGCAGATTTTGTCTGCAAAATATTTCACTGAAGGTAATCCTTCCTGCATGGGGAGTTTACTTAGGAAATATTCATTCAAAAGTTGCTCAAATTTCGTAAGAGCATCTTTATTTGCATCACTGCGGGTAATAAACTGTCGTTCATAGAACCGCATGCAATAATTGAGGAGTAATTCTATATTCATTGCAATCAGAGCCTTACTATGTTTATCAATAGCATGTTCCAGCTCAATGCTGATTTTCTTGAGACAATCCATAACAATCCCCTTTTCCTGATCTGAAAGATGAAGTGCTTCATTGACAGCATAGGAGAAGAAAGTATAGTTTTTTATACTCTTTCCCAAAGAAGTGCCACGAATCAAATCGGGATGGAAAACAATACCATAAACTTCCGGTGTGATTTCATCTTCGATCATATCTACACGTACAGCCTGACCAGGTGCGAAACAAACAATAGTCCCTTCCTGATAGTCATAAGATCTACGCCCATACTTAAGATCACAGCTCTTGGTCTGCTTTAAAAAAAGTGCATAAACCCCATAATTCATTTGGGTATGGTTAACTATCTTAGTTGCTTTCGTAAGATCTACAACACTCACTAACGGATGCAATGTTTCGAGTCCATACATGCTGTTGTACCGGTCTACACTTTCTAAGTTTACTATATTATCCATAGACATAAGTATTTGAATTTTAGCAAAGATATAAATAAAATATACACTGATTCAGCGGAATTAGTCAAATCTGTAATTTGGGTTATACTATCTGTAATTTGGGTACATTTTTTTTTATGCTAACAGCTAAAGTTGATTTTGAAAGCCATTTTCTTCTGTAATCAGGGTTATCATACCTGAATAGAAATGAAACGGTTCACCACGGAGGACACGGAGAGCACAGAGATATTATTTTCTCTGATGAAACGCGGATGATCGCAAATGAACGCAGATTAAAAGACTGTAGTTCTTTATCATACATTTGTTTCTCTTTGCGAAAATCTGTGATCATCTGCGTTTCAATAAAGATTTAAACTCTATGTCCTATGCTACCTCTGTGATGAAACCTCATACAATCTGTAATTGAGGTTATATTATCCGTAATTTATCTACAAAGTATCTTCTCACAACAGTGTATCTTTGTAACATAAAAAAACAACTAATTAAACGACCTATCATTATGAGTAAAAAAGTACTGATTTTATCATCCAGTCCGCGACGCGGAGGCAACTCTGACACACTCTGTGATGAATTCATGCGTGGAGCTATAGAAGCTGGAAATGAAGCGGAAAAAGTTTTTCTACGGGATAAAACGATCCACTATTGTATGGGATGCAGTGTATGCAGCCAATATAAGAAACCATGCCCTCAGAAAGATGATGCAGCGGAAATCATTGCTAAAATGCTGGCTGCTGATGTCATAGTTCTTGGTACTCCCGTATATTTCTATGCAATGAGTGCACAACTGAAAACATTGCTCGACCGTTGTTGCGGGCCTTATACCGAAATGAAAAACAAAGAATTCTATTTCCTTGCTACCGCTGCCGAAGGAAAAGAAGGGCTTGCCAGCTTAGAACATGTTTTCGATAATCTGATGGGCTTTATAGATTGTCTGGAAAATCCGGTAGTAAAAGGCAAAGTTCTTGCTACCGATGTCTGGCATGTAGGTGAGATAAAAGGCAATCCAGTCTTGATCGAAGCCTATGAGATGGGAAAACTAATTTGATAGTGATATCTTCTTCCAAAGTATGGATTGATTACATTAAAATAAAAATATGGAAACAAAAACAGTAAAAGCATATGGAACGGAATCAGCAGAAACTCCGCTCCACAGTTTAGAAATTCAACGTCGTTCGCTTCTACCGAATGATGTGGAGATTGATATTTTGTATTGTGGTATTTGCCACTCTGATCTTCACTCCATCCATAATGATTGGGGTGGAACTACTTATCCTATTGTTCCCGGACATGAAATAGTAGGACGTATTACCGGAATAGGCAGAGATGTAACTAAATTCAAAGTCGGAGATTTGGCCGGCATCGGTTGTATCGTCGATAGTTGCGGACACTGCGAACATTGTCACAACGGTGAAGAACAATATTGTGAAGAAGGTTGGACGGTTGTTTTTAATTCTCCCGACAAATATCTTGGAGGACAAACTTATGGTGGTTTTTCGCAAACGATTGTAGCCGATGCTAATTATGTATTGAAACTGCCTGAAACAATTGATCTTGCAGCATCAGCTCCTATCTTATGTGCAGGAATCACCGTTTATTCTCCCTTGAAACATTGGGGAGCAGGACCTGGGAAAAAAGTAGGTATCATAGGTATTGGTGGTTTGGGCCATATGGCTATAAAGATTGCAAAAGCGATGAAAGCCCATGTAACCGTTTTTACTACGTCTCCCTCCAAAATAGAAACAGCCAAAGAGTTGGGTGCGGATGAAGCCGTGCTGTCTACTGACGCGAATCAAATGGGAAACCTCTCTAAGTTTGATATGATTCTGGATACGGTTTCCGCACGACACGATGTTAATATGTATTTGAATCTTTTGAAAGTAGATGGTAGTCTTGTATTGGTTGGCCTTCCTAATCAACCGTTGGAAGTCGGTGCATTCAATATCGTAAATGGACGCAAAAGTTTTTCCGGTTCCAACATTGGTGGCATTGCCGAGACACAAGAAGTAATTGATTTCTGTGCAGAACACCATATCACGGCTCAGATAGAACTAATCAGCGTTGACCAAATAAATGAAGCCATGGAACGTTTGGAAAAGAATGATGTCAAATATCGTTTTGTGATTGATATGAAGACAAAAGGAATGTAATCTATAATCAGATATCAACGGTAGTAAGAGGGTATCAAAAGTCTGAGGAAGCTATCAATATCTAACTTTAGAAACGCAGATTTACGCAAATTATCGCAGATTTAAACAGGCTCTTAATCTTCGCGTAAATTAGCGTAAATCTGCGTTTTAATGATAGTGAGTTTCACTTTTGGCACCCTCTTGCCATATCTTCAGATTCTCTTTTTATCCGGTTTTATAAGAAAAAGTGAATGTAAATATTACAATCTGTAATTCGGGTTATGATGTCTGTAATTTGTCTACAAAGAATCTCTTTTCTTCCCCGTACATTTGCAATATAAAAAATAGACAATCAATTCTTTATTCATTAAAACCCTAAGAGATATGAGACGAAACTTATTATTAGCAGCAACATCCCTTACAATGCTCAGTACTACCCTCTCTTTTGCGCAAACCGACGCAGACAACTTCTATAAAAGTAGTACGGTAGGCACTGAGAAAGTAACCTTTCTCAATCAGTACAAAATGAAAGTGACAGGCAATCTCTTTCTTCCCAAAGACATGAAAGAAAGTGAAAGATATCCGGCAATTATTGTAGGGCATCCTATGGGAGCCGTCAAAGAGCAGAGTGCCAACCTCTATGCAACGAAGATGGCCGAACGTGGTTTTATAACCTTGTCCATCGACTTATCTTTCTGGGGAGAGAGTGAAGGAGAACCACGTAATGCAGTCCTTCCCGAACTTTATGCAGAATCTTTCAGTGCCGCAGTAGATTATCTTGGTACACATCCTTCTGTTAATCGTGAACACATTGGTGTGATCGGGATTTGCGGTAGTGGAAGTTTTGCTATCAGTGCAGCTAAAATCGATCCGCGGTTGAAAGCCATCGCAACCATAAGTATGTACAACATGGGGACAGCCAGTCGTAATGGCCTGAAACATGCATTAACACTGGAACAAAGAAAACAGATCATTGCCGAAGCTGCCGAACAACGCTATGTGGAATTCTTAGGTGGGGAAACGAAATATACCGGTGGTACAGTACACGAACTAACAGAAAGCTCCTCTCCGATAGAACGCGAGTTTTACGAATTCTATCGTACAGAACGCGGAGAGTTTACACCCGAAGGTGCAACATCACTGACTACTACACATCCCACATTGACAAGCAACGTGAAATTCATGAATTTTTATCCGTTTGCTGACATTGAGACTATCTCTCCTCGCCCCATGCTTTTCATTGCCGGAGAAAATGCGCACTCACGCGAATTCAGTGAAGATGCTTATAGTAAAGCTGCCGAACCGAAAGAATTGTATATCGTGCCCGATGCAGGACACGTAGATCTTTACGACCGGGTAAACCTTATTCCATTTGACAAATTGGAATCTTTCTTCAAAGAATATCTGAAATGATGAAAATGGATATGAAATATTATATTATAACTCCTCTTGTGACACTGACATTATTGATTAGTCTCACATCATGTAGTACTGATGACCCTTTCCCAAGCCCGCTGGATACAGTACAGCCCTCTCCCACTGTCAACCCTAATGAGTCCGATGATAACAATGATCCCAATAAACCAGGTAATAATGAGAATGATAATTCTATGAATAATAATCTTAAAATAAACATTGGTTCCACCTCGTTCAATATAACTCTGGAAGACAATCCAACAGTAACAGCGTTTAAGTCATTACTGCCAATGACAGTGAATATGTCAGAAATGAATAATAATGAAAAGTATTATTACTTACCGGAAAACCTTCCGACGGCATCTTCCAATCCTGGTAGAATCCGAACAGGGGATTTAATGCTTTATGGTTCTTCATGTGTAGTACTCTTTTATAAGACATTTTCTACTTCTTACAGTTATACACGTCTGGGACGTGTGGACAATCCTGTGGGCCTGGCATCTGCTCTTGGTTCGGGCAATGTAACTGCCACTTTTGAATTACCATAACGGAAATAAGACGCCGTCTGAAGAATAAAGAGTCAGCAAAATGCCTATAAATAGAATTATAAAATAAAAAACAATTGGAATATGGAAATAATTAAAAACAAGGAATACGAAGGCGAACGCCCTCTATTTGCAACACATGACTTACAACTGGAAAATGTAACCATTCATACCGGCGAATCAGCATTGAAAGAATGCAGTAATATTATAGCTGTAAACTGTCGTTTCGAAGGTAAATATCCTTTTTGGCATACGAATGGTTTTATCGTGAAAAATTGTCTCTTTACGGAAGGGGCACGTGCCGCCCTCTGGTATTCTCAAAACCTTCATATGACCGACACTGTGGTAGAAGCTCCGAAAATGTTTCGCGAAATGGATGGGGTCAAACTGGAAAATGTACAGCTCCCCAATGCACTCGAAACCTTTTGGTATTGCCGCAATGTAGAATTAAAAAATGTACAGATAGATAAGGCCGATTACTTGTTTATGTACGGTGAAAATATCCGTATTAAAAATTACAGTCAAAACGGAAATTACTCATTCCAATATTGCAAGAATGTAGAAATCCGCAATGCAGTAATCAATTCGAAAGACGCTTTCTGGAATACTGAAAATGTAACAGTGTACAACTCTGAACTAAATGGTGAATACTTAGGTTGGCATTCTCACAACCTACGTCTGGTAAATTGTAAGATTTCAGGAACCCAACCACTTTGTTATGCCCATAATCTTATTATGGAAAATTGTATAATGGCTGATGACGCTGATCTCTGTTTTGAGTATAGCAGTGTACAAGCCACTATCAACAGTCCGGTACATAGTATAAAAAATCCACGTAGCGGGAGTATCATGGCAGAAAGTTACGGTGAAATTATCATCGACGAAAACATCAAAAAACCTGCTGACTGTGAATTACAACTATGGGACAATATAACCTGCTTTAGCGCATGAGATACGATTTTGATGAAGTAATCCCCCGTCGTGGTACCAACTCTTATAAATGGGATACAGAGACGGAAGAGGATGTTTTGCCTATGTGGGTAGCTGATATGGATTTCCGTACAGCTCCCGCTGTGGTTGATGCATTGAAAAAACGGGTAGAACACGGTATTTTCGGTTATACAAAAGTTCCCTCTGAATATTATGATTCTATTGTAGATTGGTTTGGACGAAAACACAATTGGACAATAGAAAGAGATTGGATTATTTATACAACCGGAGTTGTACCGGCACTGTCTGCAATAATAAAAGCCCTGACATCTCCCGGAGACAAGATATTGGTACAAACTCCGGTATACAATTGCTTTTTCTCATCCATTCGTAATAACGGATGCGAGATAGTTACCAATCCTCTCATTTATATAAACGGAACATACCAGATAAACTTTGATGATTTAGAAAAAAAAGCTACTGATCCGAAAGCAAAACTTCTGTTATTGTGTAATCCACATAATCCGGCAGGCAGAGTATGGACAAAACAGGAGTTAGTACGTATTGGTAAGATCTGCCTTCAAAATGATATATTGATAGTAGCGGACGAAATTCATTGCGAATTGGTTTTTCCCGGACATACATATACTCCTTTTGCCTCTGTATCGGAAGAGTTTCTAATGCACTCTGTTACCTGTACTTCGCCAAGTAAAGCCTTCAATCTGGCAGGACTTCAGATTGCAAATATTATTTCTGCCGACACGAATATACGTATGAGAATAGAAAAAGCAATTAACGTAAACGAAGTATGCGACGTAAACCCATTTGGAATTGAAGCTTTGATGGCAGCATACAATAATAGTGAGGAATGGCTGGATAAACTTAATCACTATTTATTTGCCAACTACAATTATCTGAAAAACTATTTCAAAGAACATCTTCCACAGTTTCCCGTAATAAGGCTCGAAGGTACTTATTTGGTATGGATAGACTGCTCTGTATTGAAACTGTCATCTAAAGAAATTGTAAAAATACTGCTTAAGAAAGGTAAGATTCGAGTAAATGAAGGCAATCTGTACGGAGAAGCAGGTGATGGTTTTATTCGTATCAATATAGCTTGCCCCCGACAAACATTGATTGACGGGCTAAACAGAATAAAACGTGCTTTAAACAAATAATAACCAAATAAAAGAAACATTCAGAAAGAGCCTGATAAAACGTTCGACTATTAGTGGCATTGTACTACTATTTGTTGATATGGCGGTAGTTATGCTCGCACAACGTTATTTAACTAGTAGCCTTATAGCTATTATAGCTTCTTCCACTGCATTATGGATTCTATTATTGGATATTCCGATGTGGAGAGTTAACTTCCGTAATCCCTTCATCATCATTGGAGGAACAATCGGATTCATTGGCGTTGTGCAGCTTTATATAGAACAACTCAACATGGAAGGAATTCATGCACATAGTGAACGTGGAGTTCTATTACTTATCTTTGGATGTGTTTCCTGGGCTTTAGGAACACTATATGCAAAATACCGTTCCTCACATGAAGAGGGAATCAATGCTTTTGGTGGTTCGGCATAGCAGATGCTTTTTGCCAGTGTAATGTTTTGGTTCTGCTCCGCCATGAACGAGGATATAGTTACTACTAAATTCAATGAAGTAACATCTACAAGCTGGCTTTCATTGATTTATCTGATTTCTTTTGGCTCTCTGCTTGCTTATTCAGCTTATGTGTGGTTATTAAAAGTTCGTCCGGCAGCAGAAGTTGAAACTCATGCTTATGTCAATCCTTTTATAGCCATTCTGTTTTGGAGTGCTTTTAGGGAATGAAAGCGTCAGCATTATTCAGTTAATCGGTCTCATAGTCATATTGTTAGGAATGACTATGATAAACCGAAAATGTTTATTCAATTCTTAATACTTTATGCACTGATGCTATTACTGTAATAAACCGTTAAAACAAAGATATATAACTACTACCACTTTGTTGAAAATATTTCCAATAATTGTTTTTTAGATAAAGGTTTTGCCAAGAAAACATTACACCCTGCCTCAATGGCACTACCTTTATCAGAATCAAAAGCATTGGCTGTTAGTGCTATAATAGGAACCTTAGCATTGAATTCACGAATTCTTCGAGTTGCTTCCAATCCTCCCATTACAGGCATTTTCATATCCATAAAAATAAGATCAAAGTTTTCATTCCGAGCCTTCCAGACGGCATCTGCACCATTCAATGCTCTCGTAAGATTATAGTTTTTGAGAATATGTCGTATTAATAAATAATTACTATCATTATCTTCAGCAACTAAAATTTTTAAATCTTCCTTACTAATTTCATTCAGTACAGACAGCTGGCCTAACGGTTGAGAATTGACCGAGGGTACTTTTTCCGGCATTTCTATCTCACATGGAACCCATGCCCAGAAAGTAGATCCTTTGCCTGGTTGAGAAATAAATCCAACTTTACCTCCTGCCCCTTCTATTATGGCTCTGGAAATGGCAAGTCCAAGCCCCGTCCCTTGTGCAAACTCATTGAGCTTTTGGAACCGACCAAAAACTCTATCCTGTAATTCTACAGGAATACCCTTTCCGGAATCTTCAACATAAAATCGAATCCCCTCTTCCTCAATTGAATATCCCATTTTTATATATCCGGACTGAGTACATTTCACAGCATTAGTAAGGTAGTTCATCCACACTTGCTTGAGCCTGTTTCTATCCAAGAAGACCAAGCATTCCGGACCGGATTCATCCAGGCAAAATTCAACATCAGGATTTGTAACCTTGGGTTGAATCATAGTATACAATTCACTACAAACCTTACTCATGTTAAATTTTTCCGGTTTACGTTCAATAATTCCCGACTCTATTTTAGAGAGATCAAGAATGTCATTAATCAAACGTAATAATAATTCATTATTAGATTGAATAATTTCCATATATTCTTCTTTTTCAGAAGAATCATCACAATTTATCATCAATTCGGAAAATCCTACAATAGCATTCAACGGAGTACGAATCTCATGGCTCATATTGGCAAGAAAAGCTGATTTCAAACGATCAGAAAGCTCTGCTTTTTCTTTCAGATCTTTCAATTCCTGTGCCATCTTTTCCCATTTAGTATTATTAATTTTAATACCAGTGTAACGAGTTACTTGCCCTTTCTTGTTCCTTTCAATCGGAATTCCAGTAACTAACAAGGTTTGCCATTCATCATCCCATTTAGTTTTAGAACGATATTTCAAGTTAAAGTCGCTATTAATTCCCTGAAGTATACGATTTATATATTCACGAACACAATCCACATCATCCGGATGGGCGGTACTCAAATATTCTTCCGGAGAAATTGGCATTTCGGAATGAAAGTCATTGACCGGATCATTAAACGCTCGGAATTGCCCGCTCTCTACATCAAAATCCCAATAGGACATTCCAACGGTCTTGAAAGTGAGCTCCATTTTGTAGTTTCTCTCTCTAAGTTCTTCATCCAATTGATGTTGTTTCGAAATATTTTGTCTGAATCCTGTATAGCGTACAATATCTCCATTTTCATCTCGCTCAAAAGGCTCTCCGATTATATTGTAATATGACCACGTTTTGTCATATTTTGTTTTAATACGACAAGAAAATTCTACGGTAAGATCTTTACCAGATAACATGGTTTGTATGGCATCATAAGCGGAAGAACGATCTTCAGGATGTATCACATTCATCTGTTCTTCAATAGTCAATAGTTTGTCGCTGGCGTAATCATTAACAGGATCATTGTAAGACTCGAATTTCTGAGTTCGCACATCAAAATCCCAATGAACGATATTGCTAACCTGCATAGCAAGCTCACGCTTTGCTATTAATTCCTCTGTTTTCTTTGCCAACCGTACCTTTTCAGTCACATCCATTTCCGTACCGATAATCAGTAATTTTCCGAAATGCTCAGAGGATAAACGTATTCTACCTTCATAATAGCGGTATTGTTTTTCCTCTTCATTATAAATACGTACAGTGATTTGTCCATGTTGAATTTCTTTCTGCTCCAGTTGATCAAAGAGTTGAATTAAACGAAGCTGATCCTGCGGATGCATTATTTTTAATAATTCTTCTAACGTCGAAATAGCTTTTACTACAGGAGATCCATATAATGAACTGAATGTTTTTTTATATACATCATATACCCACGAAGACATATTGGTGGCATCCATAGCCATTTCCAGATTTTTCTTGCTTTCCTCCGTGTGAAACTCCGCTTCTTTTTTTGCAGTTACATCATTAGTAAGCAGTATATGTCCGATGATAGTTTCTTTTTTATTACGTACGGGAACGACCTTAACTTCGTAAATCATACTATTCTTGTTATTGGAAGAAAAATATGCATTCCTGTTTATCCGATCAAAATCATACTCAAACTCTAATATAATATCCTCACCACGTTGTATCCTTACCTTTAGTTCTTCATCGACATACGGGCTATTAAACAGATTCACAACACCTATCACTGTATTCCGGTCTTCAACACCATACATCTTCAATGCATAGTCGTTTATACTGTGAAGGAGCCCCGCCACATCATAAATTTCAACTCCCATTGGTAAATGAACATATATACTTTCTGTGAACAGAAGTTGTTCTTGCATCAAATTGGAGATTTCTTTCTCAAAAGATATACTGTCGCTCTCTTGAGATTTTACTTTAATTTCTTTCATCTGTTATTATATCTATCAGAATATTATACTCTAAAGAATCAAAATGTTATTTTATGAAAGTATTACTACTATTGTTTATTTTGCATAATTAAAAAACGAAATCTATCCAATATAAAAACAAGAAGTAATGACATTGTTTTGTTTGAGTGCTTTCATTGTTAATTATTTTAATCGACAAATTCATTATTTTATTTACAAATATAATATTTATTATCACAATATTCTTAAACAAGAAGAAATAATAAGCTTTTTTATACTATCGAATCATCCTATTTTTTACCCACAAAAAACGGTTTCTAAAGTTATTGCAATCGTATAAACAATTTATTATTTACTTATTGAATTTACATTATATTTCTACAAGATTTCTTTCTTTTATTTTTTCAAGTAAAAGTAATACTATTGATCCATATATTGAATTTTATCGGAAACAGATAGAATGAATTTAATTTTAAAAGATACAACAACTTGCATAAAAATGAAAACGGAAATAATTATCAATTGTTATGAAAACAGAAAATGAAGTAAAGAGGTGAGGGTTTTATTGATTGACTTTTATCATTGAAAAATATCAGCCAAAGCTTAGGCGGTACGATCACAATAAATGATCGTATGCTGTTTGAAGTAGTTGAGACTTTAAATAAAGGCTTCTACTTCTAACAAAAAACTAACCACTAAATCAAAGAACGGTGAAAAAAACATAAAGCACCAGAATATTTATATCACACAATAACCTATTGATTATCAATAATTATATATATTTGCGATATAAACTTAATCTTTATCCTAAGAAAGCATTCTATTCTATCTCTTTACCACCAATTAAAACAGCAAAATATACCTGGAATATGAGCTGAAAGAGACTTATCGTTAAAGTCAGAATAAAATAAGGTATAAAGATGGATTCAGGAATATAAATTGCCTATAAATAGTAACATTAAAATTAAAGGAATAGGATGGAAGATTATAAGAAGATAAATAAAGCCGCTTGGAACTTGAAAACCGACATTCACATTAAAAGTGAATTTTACAATAATGCACTCTTTTTGAAAGGGGATTCATCATTGAAACATATTGAACTTGATTTATTAGGAGAGATCAAAGATAAATCTATCCTCCACTTGCAATGCCATTTCGGTCAAGACACCATTTCACTATCTCGATTGGGTGCAAAAGCTACAGGTGCAGACTTATCAGATAATGCGATTAGCTATGCTCAAAATATGGCAAAGGAGTTAGAGACTGATACCAAATTCATTTGTTCGGACATATATGAACTTCCAAACGTCTTGGATGATAAGTTTAACATCGTTTTCACAAGTTACGGAGTAATAGGATGGTTATCGGATTTGAAAGAGTGGGCCAAAGTTGTAGCCCATTTTTTAAAACCAGGTGGACAATTTATTATGGTAGAATTCCATCCTGTAGTGTGGATGTTTGATGACGATTTTAACTCTATTGATTATAGTTATTTTAAGGGGGCAGAAATCATCGAACAATTGGAAGGAAGTTATGCCGACCGAAATGCTAAAATCAAATACTCTACTATCACATGGACTCACAGCTTGAGTGAAGTCATTAATAGCCTTATTCGATCGGGTATTCACCTCACAGGATTTGAAGAATATGATTATTCTCCATATAACTGTTTTAAACATACGATCCAAATTGACAAGGATAAATATCGAATAAAACATTTAAACAATAAATTGCCTATGGTTTATGCCATCACAGGAGTAAAACTATAAAATGAACAATTATAGAGCTCCTTTCATAATAAATAGTGATATAAAAGTAGATGATATGATAGTTACCAGAAAAGCATTAAATACAGATTTATTTGAAATTAAGTCTTGATATCCCTCCCAAAAACACCGAATTAGCTACTATCAAAGTTCGTCCTTCCTCTCTTTTTTATTCGGTAAGAATAAAAAAAAGCCCTGATTCTGTTAAAATCAAGACTTTACAATAACTGAGCGGTGCGTACGGGACTCGAACCCGTGACCCCATGCGTGACAGGCATGTATTCTAACCAACTGAACTAACGCACCAATATTTCATTTTAATTTCCTTGCTATCTCTCTCGATTGCGGATGCAAAGGTAGACATTTTTTTTATATCTGCAACAATTAGAAAGAAAAAATGCGAATATTTTTGTTTGCAGTAACTCATCAATAAAAAATATTTCATGGATGGATTTATTCTTTATCTTTGTAGCTCAGAAGTATAATATAAAAATAAAGACATGAAAGATACACCTATCAAACGACATCTGATTGACGAAACTATCGAAGAATTTCAGATTGCAGACTTTTCAAAAGCAACCATTCGCGAAGTAAAAGCCATTGCAGCCAAAGCTGAAGCTGAATCAGGAATAGAATTTATTAAAATGGAAATGGGCGTACCTGGTCTCCCACCCTCAGCTGTGGGCGTAAAGGCAGAAGTGGAAGCATTGCAAAAAGGGATAGCAAGCCTGTATCCGGATATTAATGGACTTCCGGAACTTAAACAGGAAGCATCACGTTTTATTAAAGCATTCATAAATGTAGGTTTAAAACCAGAAGGATGTGTACCTGTTACAGGATCCATGCAGGGTACTTTTGCTTCATTTCTAACTTGTAGTCAGTGTGATGAAAAGAAAGATACCATACTTTTTATTGATCCGGGATTTCCTGTACAAAAACAGCAACTTGTGGTTATGGGACAAAAATACGAAACCTTTGACGTATATGATTTCCGTGGAGAAAAACTAAAAGAGAAACTGGAAAGTTATTTGCAAAAAGGAAATATATCTGCAATCATCTACTCTAATCCCAACAACCCAAGCTGGATTTGCCTGAATGATAAAGAACTTAGAATCATAGGCGAACTGGCAACTCAATATGACGTTATTGTTTTGGAGGACCTTGCCTATTTTGCCATGGACTTCCGTCAGAATCTCAGTACTCCGTTCCAGCCACCTTATCAACCGTCAGTAGCACATTATACAGACAACTATATATTGCTCATCTCCGGTTCTAAAGCATTCAGTTATGCAGGACAACGTATCGGTGTCAGTTGTATTTCCGATAAACTATATCACCGCCACTATCCCGGACTCACAAAACGTTATGGTGGAGGAACTTTCGGAACAGTATTTATCCACCGTATTCTTTATGCGCTATCATCCGGCACCAGTCATTCGGCACAATTTGCCATGGTAGCAATGCTGAAAGCAGCCAATGAAGGAGAATATAATTTCCTTGATGAAGTAAAAATCTATGGGGAACGGGCAAAGAAGCTAAAAGAAATTTTCCTTCGCCATGGTTTCCATCTTGTATATGATAAAGATTTGGGTGAACCCATTGCCGATGGTTTCTACTTTACAATCGGATATCCGGGAATGACAAGCGGAGAGTTAGCTAAAGAGCTGATGTATTATGGCGTAAGTGCTATTTCTCTTGTAACTACCGGAAGCCATCAGGAAGGTCTGCGAGCATGTACCTCTTTTATAAAAGACCATCAATATACACAATTGGATGAAAGAATGAAAATTTTTAAAGAAAATCATCCTATATCATAAAAAGTACACACAAAAGTAAAAAAAAGGAGAAGATAGTTTGTTCCTGCGAAATAAATATTTATATTTATCGCATGAATAATATCAATTCCGACATATTTAAGATACAATCTAATAATGTATTGCCTTCACGGGGAAAGATTCTGATATCAGAACCTTTCCTGTGTGATGCGACATTCGGACGTTCGGTAGTATTACTCGTTGACCATACCGACGAGGGAAGTATGGGATTGATAATGAACAAACAACTCCCTTTGCTGGTGAACGATGTTATCAAAGAATTCAAATATCTGGAAGATATACCTCTTTATAAAGGCGGTCCTATAGGAACAGATACACTTTTCTATTTGCACACTCTACCGCATATTCCCGGAGCACTTCATGTAAGTAAAGGATTATACCTGAACGGAGATTTTGATGCATTGAAAAAGCATATTTTACAAGGGAACAATATCAATGGAAAAGTGCGTTTCTTTTTGGGGTATTCGGGATGGGAATACGAACAACTGATACAAGAAATCAAAGAGAATACGTGGTTGATAGCCAAAGAAGAATCCTCTTATCTGCTCAATGGAGAAGCCAAAGATATGTGGAAAAATACACTGGGAAAGCTAGGTAGCAAGTATGAAACCTGGTCGCGCTTTCCACAGGTTCCTTCATTAAATTAATTGATTAACACTATCCGAAACGTTGCATCAATGCAGCATCTTTATAGCCCTCTGAAGTTACAATCCAGTCTTTCAACAAACCACATTGTACAAAACCACAGGAAAGAAATAACTTCATACTGGCTTCATTCTCTATTGCGACATGTGCATAGAGCTGATGGATTTGCAGAAAATCAAATGCATAATCGCACAATAGGTTGAGTGCATCAGAAGCATAACCCTCCCTACGAAAATCAGTATGTACTGCAATACCTACAGCTCCACGTGAATGCAAAGGAACAAAGTCGGTTATGTCAATCGTTCCAAGGATACGATTGTCTTCACGACGTATAATCATCAGACGCAATTGTTTATCAGCAAACATATCGCTTTGAGATCCCTCAATGTACTGACGCAATACATAACGGGAATAAGGCACAGTAAAACTGCTTATATCCCACATCAAAGGATCATTTTCCATTTCGTACATCACATCAATATCTTCCGGTTCTACAGCACGGAGATAAATACGGTCATTTACTAAAAAAGGTTGTTTCATGTTTTAATTAATACGTTTGTACTTGGCATAAAAATAACACAAAGCACAGAAGTGCTTCCATGCCAAACGGGAGAATAATTTCTTATTTGTAGCACGACGCCAATGATGTACTATTGCATATTGAGGGAGATAAACGACTTTCCAGCCTTCCGCCACAATACGCATGCAATAATCAGCATCTTCGGGGCCATAAAAGATGTTTTCATCTAACAGTCCGATCCGCTCTATTACTTCCCGGCGAATCATCTGACAAGCACCTATTACATAGACAGGTTCGATAGGTGAAGTGACTGTTTGTAAATCCGGAACATTCGTTTTAGCTATACCTAATACATTTTTTATCTTCAGCCATAATCCGGGAAAGGATTTAAAACTATCTTGTATCTGATTATTATTATCAATCAGCCTACAGGCACACAATCCCACTTTCGGATGTTCATCCAGATAAATTTCCATTCCGGATATGGCATTTTCATTTACTACAGTGTCATTATCAAGAAATAACACTTTATTACCTTGTGCAAGCTCCAAGCCTCTGTTCCGGGCATAAGCTACGCCTTTATTGCAATCATTTATATGCAGATGAATTTGAGGATAATTCACAGTCAGATACTGACACGTACCATCTTCCGAACCATTATCGACTACAATTACTTCAACATCCTTCCGTTGCATGACAGGTTGAAGCGAGTACAAACAGTTCCGTAAATAAGAAAGCTGATTCCAGGTGATAATTATAATAGATAATTGAACCATTCTTTTTAACCGAACAATTTGATTTTCAAAGCCTTCAATGCATGAGTAAATTCACTCAAACTAGAGAACCGTTTCAACTGCGTTATGACAAAATGCGGAGAAAGGAAATAACTGACATTATTATAGAACAAGATACGTTCCATATCCTTTGACGACAGTGAAGGATATCTCAATATCGATTCACGTTGTACGTCAGTAGGAACGTATTCTTTGGTTTCCAACCAACCGTTTTCTTTGGCCATAGCATAAAACTCCGTACCTGGGAAAGGAGAAACAATGTTGAACATCACCTGATCTACCTTCAGAGCCTTTGCTTCACGCAGAGTATGCCGCAATGTCTCTTTTGTTTCCAACGGACTGCTTCCAATAAGGATATTCAATTTCACAGGTACATGATATTGTTTCAACCAACCTATAGCCGTATAAATCTGCTTGCTGGTAATTCCCTTCTTTATAAATGCCAGAATTTCATCATTGAATGATTCGACGCCTAAATCTACATAACGACAACCAGATTCTCCAAGCATCCGTGCAATTTCTTCCGTTATAGCATCCACGCGCGCCTGACATCCCCATACAATACCATATTTCTTCATAATACGGCAAATATCCCCCATACGTTTTTCATTCCAAATGAAATTATCATCCATGAAACCTATCGCCTTATACCCCTCTTTACTTATTTGTTCTACTTCTGCCTCGATACTTTCAATAGAACGGAAGGAGATAAATGGCTTTTTGCCATGCTCTTTCTGATATTCTATTTCACGGGCAAAAGTGAGTGAACTAGGGACGCAATAAATGCAATGGAACGGACAATTCCGGGAAGTTACCATCGTCGTATAAGGTCCTATTTTTAATTTGGGATTAAAGTATCTTCTATCCTGTATAAAATGGCGTGCCGGGAAAGGTAAATCATCCAGTTCTTTCATCAAAGGACGGGAAGGATTGTGCTTCACTTTCTCTTCTTTCAAATAAGAGATGCCTATGATAGATGTCCAGTCAGCACCATCAGCTATTGCTTTGGTTAATTCCAAAACAGTTAGTTCCGGCTCTCCACGCACAACTATCTCTTTGTCACTCAGCAAACATTTGGAAGTGAAATAAGTAGGACCCGGTCCCATAAATATAACATAGGCTTTCGGATTATTCTTTCGAATCAGTTCCAATGCCAATAAATCATTTTCAATGGAGAGATTAACAGCCCAAATATAATATATATCACTAGTATCGTTTTTCAGAAAATCGGAGAAGATCTCACGAGACTCACGTTTGTAGACAAAATCACGATAATGGATATCATCAAAGCCTTCTTTTTCAAGTAAAGCGACAACAGTCAGTTCATAAATATTAGGTGCAAGATAAACCACACGGGTACAACCGGCAGTACGTTCAGCCGGATTCTTATTGTCAAGTACAGGAGGTATTAAAAAAGTAAGTTTCATGCTCTCATCTTTCTTTGATTTTAAATAGAATCTCCCTTATTTATATGTAGTTCTTCACGTAAACGCTTCTCACCAGGAATGCAAAATAAGGAAGCTGTTAAAGTTATTAACGCGCAAAGCAGTCCTGTATTGCTTAAAGTCAGATAATATGTAAAAATATTAATGATAACCGCAACCTCCAAAATTAACAAACGTACACTACTCCATCTGAAATACAGGCGCAAAGCTTCCGGAAAAGAGACTACATCTATTTTCTTAGTCAGAACCCATGAAAATAATTTTAATGCCAAGGGTACACAAGTTGCAGCCAACAGTATTCCGATTGTTTCTGCCAGATAGGAAGCTCCGAAATTATCAGCATAAAGCCCCACCCACTCATGATCACATTCACCCAGTAAAACGACTATCAAAGGAAGCCCCCAGAAAAGGGTATATTCTATTTTTAAATTCAAAAGAGTTTTTCGTATTAGTTCTTCCATAATTCAATTTCATTTTTTCCTATACAGTTCCTGTAAATACCGTCCGGTTAACAATGCTTCGTCCCAGTGTCACTTCATCAGTATACTCCAACTCATCACCTATAGAAACACCACGGGCAAGTACACTCAACTTAACACCCATTCTTTCGAGCTTACGGTAGATATAAAAATTGGTCGTATCTCCTTCCATGGTAGTGCTCAAGGCAAGTATAACTTCTTTTATTCCACCGTCTGCCACACGTTGCACAAGGCTATCTATCTGAAGATCACTGGGTCCTACTCCATCCATAGGTGAGATAACACCTCCCAGCACATGATATAATCCACGGAATTGCTGAGTTCCCTCTACCGCCATTACATCCCGGATATTCTCTACCACACAGATTGTTGAAGCATCACGGGCGGGATTGGCGCAAATCTGGCAGGTATCTGTATCGGATATATTATGACATACATGGCAATACTTCACCTCGCGTTTCAGTGTGATGATTGAGTTTCCAAAAGCTTCAACGGTAGCGTTGTCCTGCCGCAGCAGGTGAAGCACCAGTCTCATAGCAGTCTTTCGTCCTATTCCGGGAAGTTTGGAGAACTCTCCGACTGCCTTTTCAAGCAGTACAGAAGGATATTGTTGGTTCATATATTTCTAACTGAATCTATTATTCAGTGCAAAGATACTTATTATTTGCAGATAGAAAAAACCCGTCACGTGAATTGCAAAATAAATCGTACCTTTGCGCCCGTTATGAGAATACTTGTCACTATTATATGCTACTTTGCAGTACTGCTACTGATAGCCCGCCTTACCGGAAGGGGAAAAAGAAGCGGTTCGGATGCCGCATTCTTCCGGGGAGAGAATCGGTCACCATGGTATATCGTCTCTTTCGGGATGATCGGTGCCAGCATATCGGGAGTGACCTTTGTATCTGTACCTGGTATGGTGCGAAGTATGGACATGACGTATATGCAAACAGTTTTCGGCTTTTTCTTCGGTTATCTGGTGGTAGCACACGTGTTACTTCCCTTATATTACCGGCTCAATCTGACAAGTATCTACAGTTATCTCGGCACACGAATCGGACCACGAACTTACCGTACAGGTTCTTTCTTTTTCTTACTGTCCCGTATGCTGGGTACAGCTGCCAAAATGTATCTGGTTTGCCTCATTCTTCATACATATGTATTCGGTAGCATGGATATACCCTTTTGGATGATTGCTGCCGGTTCAGTGGCACTGGTTTGGATATATACGCATAAAAGTGGTATAAAAACAATTGTCTGGACAGACACTTTACAAACCTTCTGTCTGATAGCAGCATTAATCTGCATCATCTATATTACCATACAAAAGTTGGATTTAGGAGAAAACAGCATAATACAGCTTATCAGTAATAACCCACATAGCCGTATATTCGTATTTGATGACTGGATGTCACGACAGAATTTTTTCAAGCAATTCCTGAGTGGCATTTTCATTGTAATTGTGATGACAGGGTTGGATCAAGACATGATGCAGAAAAATCTTTCCTGTAAAAACCTGCGCGAGGCACAAAAGAATATGTATTGTTACGGGTTCTCTTTTATCCCGCTGAATCTCCTGTTTCTTTGTTTAGGGATACTTCTGTTGATATTGGCAGGACAAATGAGCCTTATCCTCCCGGAAGTGAATGACGATATACTTCCGATGTTTACCACACAAGGATATCTGGGGCAAACAGTACTTATACTCTTTACAATCGGTATCATTGCAGCGGCATTCAGTAATTCCGATTCCGCACTGACTGCAATGACTACCAGTGTATGTGTAGACCTTCTTGACACCAATAAAGATACAGAAGAAGTAGCTCGGCAACAACGTGGGAGAGTACACATCATATTATCTGTGATACTCATTTTCTTCATCTGCCTGGTAGAAGCACTCAACAATAAAAGTGTAATCGATGCTATCTATATCATCGCTTCCTATACGTATGGCCCGTTATTGGGTATGTTTGCTTTCGGACTATTTACACGCAGAACCACCCGAGATCGGTGGGTGCCGTTTATAGCAGTAGCTTCTCCATTGATATGCTATGCTCTCGATTGTTTCGCAATGCAGAGGTATGGATATAAGTTCGGGTATGAGTTGCTAATGTTGAACGGAATACTTACTTTTGCAGGGATGTACGCTTTATCTTCAAATGAAATAATTAATAAAGAATATGGAAATATCAAACGCTGAATTTATCATTAGTAATACGGACGTAAAGAAATGTCCGGCCGGGCGCCTTCCTGAGTATGCTTTCATCGGACGCTCCAATGTGGGTAAATCCAGCCTTATTAATATGCTGACTGGCCGGAAGGGGCTGGCTATGACATCGGCTACTCCCGGAAAAACAATGCTTATCAATCACTTCCTAATCAATGATAGCTGGTACATCGTCGATCTTCCGGGTTACGGTTATGCTCGTCGCGGAATGAAAGGTCAGGAACAGATTCGTACCATCATCGAAGACTATATCCTGGAACGTGAACAGATGACAAATCTCTTTCTGCTGATAGACTCCCGTCTGGAACCACAGAAAATAGATATGGAATTTATGGAATGGTTGGGCGAAAACGGAATACCATTTTCCATTATATTTACCAAAGCAGATAAATTGAAAGGTGGACGCTTAAAGATGAATATCAACGCATACATACGCGAACTTCGCAAACAGTGGGAAGAACTTCCCCCCTATTTTGTATCCTCTTCGGAAGACCGGATGGGACGCACGGAAATATTGGATTATATAGAAAGTATCAATAAAGAAGTTAATTCAAAATAGACAAAGTAGAATGAAAAAGTATGTTTTATCGCTGACAGTCGTGTCAGCTTTATTGCTTGTTACAACGAATGTACAAGCACAATCATGGAAAGATTTATTTAACAAAGACAACATTGAAAAAGTCGTAAATGCCGTAACTGGTAATCAAACGATAGATATGACTGGAACCTGGATATATAGTGGTTCGGCTATTGAATTCGAATCAGATAACCTATTACAGAAGGCAGGTGGTGCAGCAGCGGCGTCCATTGCAGAAAAGAAATTGGACGAACAGTTGGCAAAAGTCGGTATCAAAGACGGACAGGTCAGCTTTACTTTCAATGCGGACAGTACTTTTACAAGTACAGTAGGAAAACGTACCATGACCGGAACTTATTCATATGATGCGACAGACAAAGTTGTACATCTAAGATACTTCAAGTTGCTGAATATGAATGCAAAGGTAAACTGTACAAGTACTAATATGGACCTGCTGTTCAACTCTGACAAACTACTGAAACTGATTGCATTTATATCAAGTAAAAGTAGTAGTACAACTCTTAAAACAATCAGTTCACTGGCAGACAGCTATGACGGAATGATGTTGGGGTTTGCATTGAAGAAATAAACCATTGACAAACAGAAAAAGTGTCAATGGGATTTACAGAAAGTGCCGATTGCATTTGGTTAATATGCAACCGGCACTTTTTTATTAGCCAAAATTCATGGAAAGTTATGTTTCCCGCACGGGGAAGTGCATCAGGCGATAGTTGGTGAATGGAAACACAGGACGAACGTAGACTTTTACTCTTAATCTACTACTCCGAAACGATACACACAATGACTGTAATATTTTTCTCCGGGACGAAGTACTGTGGACGGGAATTGTGGCTTATTAGGACTATCCGTAAAATGTTGCGTCTCCAGACAAACGGCCGTACGCTTCTGATAAGCAATCCCCTTCTTTCCTACCATTGCACCACGCAATCCGTTTGCCGTATATACCTGCAATCCAGGTTCTGTAGTATAAACCTCCATACTACGTCCGCTTTTTGCATCTACCAGACGAGCCGCCAGCTTCGTATCATCTCCGTTCGTATTCAGCACCCAATTATGATCATATCCTTTCACTATATTCAGTTGCATTACATTTTCATTAATACGCTCACCAATTAAATGAGGAGTGGTAAAATCAAAAGGTGTTCCCGCTACCGGCAAGATCTCTCCCGTAACACATTTCAACGAATCATAAGGAGTATACATATCCGCATTGATATAAAGAGACTGGTCTTCAACTGTCGTATCGAAATCACCGGAGATATTAAAGAAAGAGTGATGTGACAGATTAATAACAGTAGGTTTATCTGTTTCCGCTTCGTAATGAATATCCAGTTCATTGTCATTGGTCACCACAAAAATAACATGTACCTGCAAATTACCGGGAAATCCATTCTCCCCATCCGGAGAAAACAAACTTAATTTCAGTGCATTTTCATCCAGCTGTTCTGCCTGCCATATTTTAGAAGCAAAGCCCGGATCTCCTCCGTGAGCGCAATGTTCTCCGGTATTAGGAACAAGATGATATGTAATAGAATCCAACGTAAAAGTAGAATACATGATTCTACCGATATATCGTCCGATGGTAGCACCAAAGTTCTGTTTTTTAGCGAGATACTCAGCAATAGTAGGATATCCACATACGATGTCCTCCATTTTTCCATTACGGTCCGGTACCATTAACGAAACTACCCTCCCACCATAGTTTGTAATGCAAACCTCCATTCCATTCTGATTTTTAAGCACATACAAATTTGTCAGTTGTCCGTCTACTTCCGTCTGAAAGTCCCGTACATCCAAACCGGAAAGTGTCATCTCTTTTTCTTTTCCACAAGATGCACACAGCAATAAAATAAAAGCTATAAAAATGATACTTCTACTATTCATAAGCTATTGTTCGTCTTTTTTTAATACTATTTCGCAAAGATACGGCATTATTTTTAAAAAAAAGCTCTACCTTTGTCATTCATAAACCATAAAAAGGAAATGAATATGAAAAAAATAGCATTATTCGTTGCAATGTTGGTAATGGGAATCAGTTATGCATCTGCTCAAACTGCCGACATTAAGTTTGACAAAACCACTCATGATTTCGGAACATTCTCAGAAAACAATCCGGTTGTATCTTGTGTATTTACTTTCACCAATATCGGCGATGCTCCTTTGGTTATTCATCAAGCTGTAGCATCTTGCGGATGTACAGTGCCCGACTATACAAAAGAACCGATTCTTCCAGGAAAAACAGGAACAATCAAGGTGACATACAACGGAACGGGTAAATACCCCGGACACTTCAAGAAGTCAATTACTCTTCGCACAAATGCAAAAACAGAAATGATGCGTTTGTACATTGAAGGTAATATGACAGCAAAAGATGCTAAATGAGAAAAAATAGACAACAACAGTAAGGAGAATCTTTCGATTCTCCTTTTTTTTTGCTTTCTTTGATGCATATTTACAGAATACATAATTAAACACATTAAATATTTATATAGAAACTATGAAACAAGAAGAAGACAAATTCACCGGCTTGCCCGAGAATGCGTTTAGAGAATTAAAACCGGGCGAAGTATACAACCCTCTGATGAGTCCCGGTAAAAATTATCCGGAAGTAAACTTCTGGTCAGTCACTTGGGGTATCACCATGGCCATCCTTTTTTCGGCAGCCGCTGCCTACCTGGGGCTGAAAGTAGGTCAGGTATTCGAAGCTGCCATTCCTATTGCTATCATTGCGGTAGGTGTTTCCGGCGCGGCAAAACGCAAAAATGCATTAGGAGAAAATGTGATTATCCAGTCTATCGGTGCTTGTTCGGGTGTTATCGTAGCCGGAGCCATCTTTACACTCCCCGCTTTGTACATTCTGCAAGTTAAATATCCGGAGATGACGGTTACCTTCATGCAGGTATTCATCAGTTCGCTGTTGGGTGGTGTATTGGGCATTTTGTTTCTTATCCCTTTCCGTAAATATTTTGTTAGTGATATGCATGGCAAATACCCCTTCCCAGAGGCTACAGCAACCACACAGGTACTCATATCCGGTGAAAAAGGAGGCAGCCAAGCCAAACCATTATTGATGGCAGGTATGATCGGTGGTTTGTACGACTTCATTGTAGCTACTTTCGGCTGGTGGAATGAAAACTTTACCACCCGTGTATGCAGTGTCGGTGAAATGCTGGCAGAGAAAGCCAAATTGGTATTCAAAGTAAATACAGGTGCTGCCGTATTAGGTCTGGGATACATCGTCGGATTAAAATATGCATCTATCATTTGTGCCGGTTCACTGGTAGTATGGTGGGTTATTGTACCAGGTATATCAATGTTTTGGGGAGATAGCGTGCTGAATGCATGGAACCCGGAAATCACTAACACCGTAAGTATGATGACTCCCGAAGAGATATTCAAATACTACGCAAAAAGTATCGGTATCGGTGGTATTGCTATGGCTGGCGTTATCGGTATTATCAAATCATGGAGCATTATCAGAAGTGCTGTCGGGTTGGCTGCCAAAGAGATGGGCGGCAAAGGGAATGTTGAGAAAAACATTATTCGTACACAGCGTGACCTTTCTATGAAGATTATCGCTATCGGCTCTATCATCACACTGATTCTTATTTTCCTGTTCTTCTACTTTGACGTGATGCAGGGTAATCTGGTACATACAATAGTGGCTATCGTACTGGTGGCAGGTATCTCTTTCCTGTTTACTACAGTGGCCGCCAATGCAATCGCAATTGTTGGTACCAACCCTGTTTCGGGTATGACACTGATGACGCTTATTCTGGCTTCTGTTGTAATGGTAGCTGTAGGATTGAAAGGTCCTTCGGGTATGGTAGCTGCGTTGGTGATGGGTGGTGTAGTATGTACAGCCTTGTCCATGGCAGGTGGTTTCATTACCGACCTGAAAATTGGTTACTGGCTGGGAAGTACTCCTGCCAAACAGGAGGCATGGAAATTCTTAGGAACAATTGTTTCGGCTGCTACGGTAGGCGGAGTCATGATTATCCTGAATAAAACATATGGTTTCACAAGCGGAGCGCTGGCTGCACCACAGGCAAATGCTATGGCAGCCGTTATCGAACCACTGATGAGTGGTGTAGGTGCACCCTGGTTGCTTTACGGCATCGGTGCGGTATTAGCTATCATTCTGACACTCTGTAAGATTCCTGCTCTTGCTTTTGCATTGGGTATGTTTATCCCGTTGGAGCTGAATGTGCCTTTGGTAGTAGGTGGAGCCATTAACTGGTATGTGACCAGCCGCAGCAAAGACACTTCACTGAACACTGAACGTGGCGAAAAAGGTACGTTACTTGCTTCCGGTTTCATTGCCGGTGGTGCATTAATGGGTGTTGTAAGTGCAGCGATGCGTTTTGGTGGTATCAATTTAGTGAATGATGCCTGGCTGAATAATACCTGGTCGCAGGTACTCGCTCTAGGTGCTTATGCCCTGTTGATTCTTTATTTTATCAAAGCTTCGATAAAAGTGAAGTAATATTTCTCAAGTAACGATATAAAAACTATTTTCATGAAAAACCTATTAATGGTTGCATGTTTCGTAATCCTCCCCCTGAGCTCCACAGCCCAGGGGGATCGTTACAAGCAGATAACCGACCCCAAACTAACCAGTATCAACCGTGAAACTCCCCGCAGTACTTTCACATCGTACACCAACGAAAAAGATGCAACCGTAAACAACCGCAAAGATGGTACTTTCCGCCTCTCGCTGAATGGTAAATGGAAATTCAACTATGTAGACAGCTTTTCCACCCGCCCTACAGACTTTATGCTTCCTGAGAAAAATGTAAGCGACTGGGCAGATATTGAAGTTCCCGGCAACTGGGAACGACAGGGTTTCGGGATTCCGATCTACGTAAATACCACTTATGAGTTTTGTTCACCGGGCTATGCTCCCTACTGGAATAAACCCAATCCTCCGTATGTACCGGAAGAATGGAACCCGACAGGTACCTATCGCCGTGACTTTAACCTCCCTGCCAACTGGAATGGAAAAGAAATATTCCTCAGTGCCGACGGAACCAAAGGTGCAGCATTCTACTACCTGAACGGAGTATTCATTGGAATGAATAAAGATGCAAAAACTCCTGCCCGGTTCAACATCACGAAGCAGGTGAAACCTGGTAAGAATGTGCTTGCCGTACAAATTCACCGCTTTTCGGATGCCAACTATCTGGAGTGCCAGGACTTCTGGCGATTGAGTGGCTTTGAGAGAGATGTCTATCTCTATGCACAACCCCAGCTCCGTATTGCAGACTTTAAAGTGGAAAGCCCGTTGGATGCTGACTACAAAAACGGTATCCTGAAATTCAAAATTAAAATAGCCAATAGTGGCAAGCCGGTTTATCCTTCATATGTTATCTCTTACAAACTTCTTGATAAAGACGGACAACAGGTAGCTACTTCAGACTATGCTGTAAAGGCAATGCCTGCTCCGGGCATCTCTCAAAGCCTGAACGAATTTATTTTTGATGACAATATCATCAAAACCCCCAAACAATGGACAGCTGAAACTCCCTACCTGTACACCCTTGTTATCAGCCTGAAGAAACCCGAAGGTGGTAAGGTAATGGAAGCAACCAGTGTGAAAGTAGGTTTCCGTACCGTGGAAATGAAAAATAATCAGCTTTGCGTCAATGGTAAACCAATTCTCGTAAAAGGTGTAAATGTACACGAACACGATGAACACACCGGACATTACGTCACTGAAGAGCTGATGTTGAAAGACTTCGAACTCTGGAAGAAGTACAACGTAAACACCGTCCGTACCTGCCACTATCCACAACAAGAACGTTTTTACGAACTATGTGATGAATATGGAATCTATGTGATTGATGAAGCCAATATCGAATCTCACGGAATGGGATATAATCGCGAAGTAGGTGGTACTTTGGCCAACAACCGTCTATTCATGGATGCACACGTATACCGTACCATCAACATGTACGAACGTGATAAAAACCATCCTTCGGTGATTGTGTGGTCATTGGGAAATGAGGCCGGAAACGGTGTTAACTTCTACAAGACTTATAGTGCACTGAAAGAACTCGATAGTCGTCCGGTACAATACGAACAGGCACACCTGGAATGGAATTCGGATATCTACTGTCCGATGTACACACGGCCTGCCGACATCGAGAAATACGCAAAGGATCCGAAACATACCCGCCCGCTCATTTTGTGTGAATACGCACATGCTATGGGAAACAGTCTGGGTAATTTCCAAGAATACTGGGACATCATTGAGAAATATCCGCTCTTACAAGGTGGTTGCATTTGGGATTGGGTAGATCAAGGCTTTGCAGAGAAAACTGCCAACGGACGTAAATACTGGACCTATGGTGGTGATTACGGTGCCTTTGGTACTCCTTCCGACGGAGATTTCTGTATCAATGGCGTTGTTTATCCGGACCGGACTGTGAAACCGCATACTACGGAAATGGGTAAAGTGTATCAGAATATCAAGTTTATCAACTTCAACAAAGACAAGAGAACAGTCGATTTACGCAATGATTTCAGCTTTACCAATCTGAATAAATACGATTATCACTACATTATTCGCGATCACGGAAATGAGATATATACAGATAAATTCCAGGTCAGTGGAGCGCCGGGCGAGACGGTAACCGTACAATTGAAAGGTATCCCGCAGACACAAACCAATACCGGCGATGTACGCATCGAATTTTATGCTACCGTCCGCACTCCGGAACCATTCCTTCCGGCAGGTACAGTAATAGCCCGTGAACAGAACTACATCTATACTTTCCACAAAGACAAAGTGGCTCAGCAAGAAGCTGCACCCATGAAGGAAACAGATACACAGGTTATCTATTCAGGAAAGAACTTCAAGGCTGTTTTCAATAAGAAGAGTGGACTGCTCGTCTCTTACCAGTACAACGGAGCAGAGTACATTCTCAACGGACAAGGATTACATCCTAACTTCTGGCGTGCACCGATTGACAATGATTATGGTGCAGGATTGCCACGCAAACTGGGAGTATGGAAAGAAGTAAGTTATCAGGATATAACGGCTGCCTCTTTCAATGCCTGTAACGGAGAAGTGACCTGTACTTACCAATTCCCGCAAACTGACGCAACTTGGGATATTATTTACAAAATTTACACAAACGGAGTAATAAAGGTAGATAACCGCTTTGTGGCAGCCAATGAAAAGACTCCGATGATTCCACGTATCGGCCTGCGTATGCAAATGCCGGAAACATTCACCACACTTACTTACTACGGACGCGGACCAGAAGAAAACTATCGCGACCGCCGTACCTCACAGTTCTTTGGTGAATACTCCACTCCTATCAAAAAGATGTACGAACCCTACATTCGCCCACAGGAAAACAATCACCGCACAGATATTTACTGGTGTGCACTTACCAATAAATCCGGTGCAGGATTGCTCCTTGTAGCCGACCGTACTTTCGAAATGAACGCCTCAAACTATCCACTCGAAACCCTTGATAGCGGAGACGATCTGCACAACGCTGCCCCGCGCACAGCCGAAACCAACCACCGTCATCTCACTGATCCGAAACCGGAAAAGATGGTAGATCTCTTTATTGATTACCGCATGATGGGTGTCGGTGGTGATAATAGCTGGGGAGCACTTGCACACGAGCCTTATCTGATTCGTACCGGTGTACAGAATGTTGTTGAATATGGCTTTACACTGGTTCCTTTCGGTCGTAAAACCGATTTCAGAAACTTAATTTATCAATATTAATAATGAAAACAATCAGTTCATTTTTACTGGCCACCTGTTTATTGGGTGGCCCGGTTGCAGCGCAACAGGAAACCAATCTTATGCTAACCAATGCCCAGACATTCATCGATACTCCATACTCTGCCCACACGCTGGAAATGGATGACGAAGAAGATCTTATTATCAATTGCGACGAAGTAGACTGCACCACTCTTGTAGAATATGTGCTTGCCATGTCTCTCTGCCCCACCCAGGATAAAGATATGCGTGAAGGTGATTTCGCAGAGAACCTGCAACGTATCCGGTATCGCGGCGGAAAGATTGACGGATACACTTCACGTTTGCACTACATTGCCGACTGGATAAACAACGGAGTACGCGAAGGAATCATGGAAGATGTAACCGCTGCCAATAGCCCATATACACAGAAATTATCTCTCTCGTACATGTCTACTCATCCGCAACAGTATAAACAACTTGCTAATTCCCCGGCCAATGTCAGTAAAATGGCAGGTTATGAAAAAGCGTTGACAGGACACGAAGTTCATTGGTTACCCAAAGATGCATTACCCGTAACGGGACTTCCCTGGATTAAAAACGGAGACATCATCGCCATTACTACAAACACCCCGGGACTGGATGTGGCTCATATGGGAATTGCCATTTATATAAAAGGTAATCTATGTCTGCTTCATGCCTCTTCTTCAAAAGGAAAAGTATTAGTAGAAAAACTTGCACTGAGTCGCCTGCTCGACCGTAACAACAGTTGGACAGGAATACGCGTAATCAGAATGAAAAAATAAAAACAATGATGAAAACGACAAAGAAAATGAAAACAATTTATCTTTTACTTATCAGCCTGTTCCTTATGAGTGGCAACATTGTCGCACAGGATTGGGCTAACTTAAAACAGTTCCAGAAAGACAACGCAGCACTGGGTGCTCCTGCAAAAGGAGAAAAACGCGTCGTATTTATGGGTAATTCCATTACAATCGGATGGCTTCACAACTGCCCGGAGTTTTTCAAAGACCGCCCTTATATCAATCGTGGTATTAGCGGACAGACTACTCCGCAGATGTTGATTCGCTTCCGTCAGGATGTGATTGCCTTACAGCCGAAGGTAGTAGTGATACTTGCCGGAACAAATGATATAGCAGGAAATACAGGCCCTTCTACCCTTGAAATGATAGAAGATAATCTGGCATCTATGGCCCAGCTTGCCAAAGCGAATGGCATTAAAGTAATCCTCTGCTCTGTACTTCCCGCTTTTGATTATCCCTGGCGTCCGGGTATGGAACCTAATGTGAAGATTCCTGAACTGAACAAATGGATTAAAGCTTATGCAGAAAAGAATAAATTTATCTATCTGGATTACTTCTCCGCAATGGCTAATGAGAGAAATGGATTACCTGCTGATTTGTCAAAAGATGGCGTACATCCCAATAAGAAAGGATATGAAATCATGCAGCCAATGGTTGAAAAGGCTATCGCTAAAGCTCTGAAATAACGAATTCAAGATCGCGTAAGCAGGCTCTTTATTTCAAGTTCAAGGCGTTGCTTCACTTCGGACATCGGGATCTCAAATCCCAGTTCCTGACGCAGTGAAGTAACGCCTTTATCTATAAACCCACAGGGATGTATATAGCTGAAATAACGCAAATCGGTATTTACATTCAACGCCAGTCCATGCATTGTGACATAATGGCTACTCCTCACTCCTATCGCACAAATCTTACGGGCGCGGGAAGTATCTCCTTCCAACCACACTCCAGTTGCTTTCTCCAGCCTTCCGGCAGTGATGCCATAAGAAGCACAAACACGAATAACGGCTTCTTCCAGTAAATGTACGTATTCTTTCAATCCGAGATCAAACTCTTCAAGATTAAGAATAGGATAGCAAACCAACTGTCCCGGACCATGATAAGTTATATCTCCACCGCGATCAATATGGTAAAGTGTAGCACCAATCTTTTCTAACTGTGCTTCACTCAAAAGCATATTATTTTCTTTTCCGCTACGTCCCAAAGTATAAACAGGAGGATGTTCACACAGGATTATGCAGTTCTCATACTCTTCTCCGTTTTGTTTGGCCCGGACAAGGGTGTCAAAATATTCAGTCTGCCGTTGCCAGGCTTCGGCATACGGGATAAGATTCCAATCAATTACAATCGTTTTCATAAAGACAAAGATAAAAGAGAATTATGATTTATGAAGCATGAACTATATTAAAACTCCAATAAAGCAGTATAATAAATCACACTTCATAAATTATAACTCTAAAATCATTTCCTCCTTCCCAAACTCAATGAATTTAATACTACACTCACACTTGAGAATGCCATAGCAGCACTTGCAAGCATCGGATTCAGTAATAATCCATTCAATGGAAAGAGTATGCCGGCAGCAATAGGAATGCCTATGAGATTATAAATAAATGCCCAAAACAGATTCTGATGAATAAGTCTCACAGTCTGCCGGGATAAGTTAAATGCTTTCGGAAGCAACAGCAAATCAGAAGTCATCAGAGTAACCATAGCCACATCCATTGCAATATCCGTTCCCTTGCCCATGGCTATACTGACATCCGCCAGAGCCAGTGCCTGCGAATCATTAATTCCATCACCCACCATTGCTACAGTCTTTCCCTGTAATTGCAACTCACGGATAAAGTCCTCTTTGTCATCCGGCAAAGCATCTGCAATAAAACGGTCTATACCCAATTTCCCGGCTACCGCCAAAGCCGTACGTTGTCCGTCACCTGTCAGCATACAAATATCAATACCTTGGCGTCTCAGTTCCTTCACAGCTTCGGAAGAGGTAGATTTTATTGCATCTGTAACAGCAATAATAGCCAATAACTGATTCTCACGGCCAAAATAAATGATTCCGTTTCCTTCGGATTCATATTGCACAAGCATATCTGCCATTACATCCGTAACAATAGCATCGAAATCTTTAAGTAACTTGTGGCTACCTACCCAGAACAGATCGCCTTCATAAACCACCTTCACCCCTTTTCCTGTAATACTTTCAAAACTTTCAAGTGGTGCAGGAACAACCTTTTCCTCATCCTGCAGAGAGGTGACAATAGCCCCGGCAAGGGGATGTTCTGATTTCATTTCAGCAGCCAGAAGAACATTCTTGAAACACTCTTCCTGCGTTTGTGCCCATAACCACCCGCTTACGGTAGGATGCCCTTCTGTCAATGTCCCGGTTTTGTCAAGTACCACTACATCGACCTTGCGCATCTGCTCCAAAGCCACCGCATCTTTTATCAGAATGTGCTGACTGGCAGCTTTGCCAATACCTACCATAAGTGCGGTAGGTGTGGCAAGTCCCAAAGCACACGGACAGGCAATTACCAATACCGAAACTGCAGAAAGCATGGCGTATGAGAAGTATTCTGTTCCACCTATTACCAGCCAAAGCACAAAGGTAAGTATGGCAATACCAAGAACCACAGGAACGAAAATTCCCGTTACACGGTCAACGATACGCTGTACAGGTGCCTTGCTTCCCTGGGCCTCTTGTACCATGCGGATAATACGGGCCAGTACCGTCTCACTTCCTACCTGTGAAGCCTTTATTATAAAAGAACCTCGTTGATTGATTGTTCCGGCAAGCACCTTGTCGCCTTGTTTCTTTTCAACAGGAATCGGCTCGCCACTTATCATACTTTCGTCTACAAAAGATTCTCCTTCGGCAAGAATCCCATCCACAGGAATCTGTTCGCCGGGACGGACCACCACAAGATCACCTACCTGTAACTGGTCGATTAAAACTTCTTCTTCAATGCCATTACGCACGATACGCGCTACTTTGGGTTGTAATCCCATCAGTTTTTTGATAGCAGTTGAAGTATTACCTTTGGCACGTTCTTCCATTAACTTACCTGTCAATACAAAAGCGATGATAACAACGGAGGCCTCATAATAAACATGTGGCTCCAGTCCCCGGCTATACCAGAATTCGGGAAAGAAAGTATTAAATGCACTAAACAGAAATGCAATAGAGGTACTCAACGCTACTAAAGTATCCATATTGCTACGCCCCTGTTTGGCTTGCTTCCAGGCACCCGTATAGAATGAACCACCAAAAAGTATCATCACCGGAAGAGTGAGTAACAATTGCAGTTCATTTGAGTATGGTACATGCATAAAAACCATAGAAAGAAACAGCATAGGGACTGCAAATATCCAAGCTCCGATAACCTGCATCTTCAGCTTTCGGTAGTGTTGCTGTTGCGCCTCTTCCTTTCGTTCTTCTTTAAGATTACCCTCTTCTATTATAAGGTCATAACCACCGGACAATACAGCGGCACGAATTTCTCCGGGAGTCAGTTTGTCGGCTTCATATGAGACAGAGAGCGTATTGGTAGCAAGATTGACCGAAGCATCTACAATACCCGGCAACTTACGAACTGTCTTTTCAACATTATTAGCACATCCTGCACAGTGCATGTTCAGCACAGGAAACGCTTTCTTTGTAATAGTACTCATAATATTATTAATTAGCGATTAGTGAATAGTGATAAGTGAGTAGTGATAAGCGATGAGTGATAAGCGCCATACGGCATACAGCGTAGCTTGCTAATCACTTATCACTACTTACTCATCACTATTAAAACAATCTCTCCGGGACGTTTGTTCAATTACTTCTTTTCTGCCTGCTTTGCTTCTTTCACAAACTCAGCTTCATAATTAAACTTCTTAAATCCAGCTTTCAGTTTCTCTACATTTGTCTTGTCAGCGTCATAAGTGATAGAAACGGTTTTCGTTTTCAAGTCTGTAGAGAACTCTTTTACTCCCTTCTCAAACTTGATGTTATCTTTCACTTTTCGTTCACAATTTTCACAATGCATCTGCGATACTTTAAACACTGCCGTACGGATATCTTTTGCCATAACGGCTGTCACACTCAATAAAGCTACTGCTAGAGCAGCTACCATTCTTCTTGTTTTCATAAACTGTTTTTTTTAGTAGTTAAGTAGTCAAAGTAGTTAAGTAGTAAGTAGAGGTAGTTAAAATGTATATGGCAGGATAACGTTAGCACTCTGCTACTTACTACTTAACTACTTTGACTACTTAACTACTCTCTTCTACATTCTCGGTAAATTAAAACGAACCCCTATATACGCCTTTGCTCCATGCATTGGCCCCCATATCATGGTCGAATCAAAATTTTCTCCCCATGGATTAGCGGCATCTATAATCGGATTCTGTTGTTTAAAGTTTGTCAGGTTCTCCCCACCCACATAGACAGACCAACGACGGAAATAACGCGTCACTTGTGCACTCAGTTGCTCAAAGCTGCCATAGCGCGCCTCCCATGACGGACTACCATCAGCAAGTGTATATGGATTCGGCATCCTTCCCCCACCGTTCAACTGCAACGTTGCATCAAATTGCCACAATCCAAGTGGCGTTTGATAAGAGGCCGTCAAAAGTCCTTTATACTTACTGGTCAGAGGTTTCTCCAATAACTTCCCGTTATAAGTTGTCTTTGCATCTGTCAGACGATAAGCAACCGTCAGGGTGAAACCCTTGAAAAGCGGATAGTTCGCTTCCAATTGCAACACTTGTGAGTAAGAACGTCCGTCCAGATTGTAGAATGACACTTCATGGGGGTCTGTATCCATATCCACAACAACCTGTTTCAGGAAATCAGTGTAATAATATTCCGCATTAATATTCAAAGTCTTACCAAATAAAGGAATATAGGTTGAAACACTTGCTCCATAATTCCAGGCTTCTTCCTGATTAAGATGATCAGCTATCTTTACCTTCCTGCTGCTGGCAAGCAGATAATTGTTCTCTGCCAGTACATGATTGGTGCGATAGCCTTTTCCAGCTGAAAGCCGAAAATGGACATACTCATTCGGATTATATTTGATGTGCGCACGGGGAGTTACAAAGAAACCATATTTACTGCTATGATCTCCGCGAAGTCCACCCATAAGCATCAATTTATCATTCAAATTAAATGTGTACTGAATATATGCTCCGGGAACAGATTCTTTTACCAAAGCCTTTGTCAATCCCTGCCCTGCATCGTTGGTCAGGCGATAATGTTGATTATATCCATCATAATTGAAACTCAATCCGGTAGAAAGGCTGTGTTGCTTACTGAACTCCGTCTCAAAAAGCAGAGAGGCATACACATTACTCTGATCCACATCATAGAGTTTAAGACCATAGGTAGCATCCTGATTGTGAATCGTCCCTTGGAGGATAAGGGCAAGATTGGTATTCTTCTCCTTATTAAATATATAAGCATTCTTGGTGAAAGCTTCGTAACGATCCGTTTTAATACCTATTTCATAAAGATCATGTGCCGGTTCTTTCCCATGACTGACCTGCCCGCTGTTACGACGTTCAGATAATCCCTTGATACCTGCCTGAAAGACATAGTGATCGCCCATATACGCCCAACGGTTCCACAAATTATACTGCTCTACCCGGGGAATATCGGCAAAGCCATCATCATTTGCATCATGTGCTTTTGTTTCATTTTCATAATGTGCCAGCAGTGAAGTACTCCACCGTTTGGAGAGTTTTATCGTTGCATCAGCATTGGCTTCATAACGGCTCGTACTACTGGCAAACAGATTGGCCGATACCCAGTCCGCCTCCGGGAGCTGAGGTTTCTTGAACTCTACATTGATCTGCCCGGTGATAGACTCATAGCCATTTTTTACCGAAGAACTACCTTTGCTAACTTGGATACTCTGCATCCACGGGCCGGGCACATATCCCAGACCGTAGGGTGCAGCAGCCCCCCTGTAATTAGGAATATTTTCCGTCATCATCTGTACATACATACCCGAGAGTCCCAGTAACTTTATCTGCTTGGCTCCCGTTGCAGCATCCGAATAGCTGACATCTACTGAGGGATTAGTAACAAAGCTTTCGCCAAGATTACAGCAGGCTGCACGTGTCAGCTCAGCACTGCTGATGATATCTTCATTCATCACGCTGTTTCGCAATTTCATCGTACCGAGTTTCCGGCTTACAATGTTCACCTCACCTAATTCAACACCTTCGTGAAGAACTATATCAAGTTCCTGATTCTTACTGCTGACATGAATTGTGTCATTCTCAAAACCGATAAAGCTAACGACAAGCATATGGCTTTTAGCTGGTTTGGAAATAGAGAACCGGCCCTCTTCGGTAGTTGTCACACCGTTTGTAGTATTCATCCAAAACACATTGGCACCGGGAATGGGTTCTCCGGTGTTGTCTTTTACAATTCCCGTCACCTGTGCCTGTAAAGCATGGAAAGTGAAGAGAGTAAATAATAAAAATACATATTTCATATAAATTAATTCATTTCATGGTGCAAATTTACAAAATAACCTGTGCAACACGGTTGCATGAAAAGTACATTCTGTATTCGTACATTTACAGGCTTCTTTACATTCTGTTTACCAATACCTTATCTGTATAACATATGAGATGAGAAATCAGAACATCCGGATGTTGTTATACAAAACACCCGGATGTTTTAGTACACAACATGGGGATGTTTTCATAAAGAACATGGGGATGTTTTACATTCTGAAACCTAAAGATACAAACACAAGGAATAGTGAAAGCAGTACTATGAAACACTACCAACACGTATACCTTTCTTATATACTTTTGGCTAAATAAGAAGAGTTGAATAAAGAGCCAGATAATACCGCGAACTGACAGGATGCGGAGGGACAGCATAAGATACTTCCTGCCATTTATTAAAAGACGGAAGGAATTGGAAGTCCGGTAACAATTCACAGATAAGTTGTATCACGGGCGCAGCAACAGAGGCTTCGCACGAATGTTTCATCAAATCTACTTTATAGATAGTAGCTGTACAACCTTCGTCTTTACATGATTTATCTGACTGATGATGAGCTTTATTACATTTAGGGCAACCACTGGTGCAGCAAGTCTGCGCAGTTTCGCAACCGACACAGCAGTAATGGACAACAGAGACTCCCACCCCAGCGTAAATAATCAACAGGGAGAGCATAGCAACCAGTATGTATCGAAGTCTTCTCATAAATTCGGAACAAAGATAGGGAGATTTAACCGTTTCAGCACATTATTTTTTTCTTTTTTATTCGTTCTATTCGTTAATATGTTCTATATTTGTCGATAGGGAATAGCCTAACAAATGTTGAATTTAAAGAAAAAGCCCTTATGAAAAAACAATATGTCAGCCTACTTGCAGTTATACTTGCGGCAAGCGGCTTTTTATTTTCTTGTGGTGACAAGATGAAAAAAGATACCGGTTCACTGGAATTCGATAGCATACAAGTGAACAAGACGGCACATCTCTTTGGAGATACAGCCAAACCAGCCTGCAACCTGCTGATAAACTTTGCCTATCCCTCCAAATCATCTGACGAATTACTGAAAGATACGTTGGATAAATATTTCATTGCTGCTTGTTTCGGCGATAAATACATGGGAGAGAAACCTCAGGAAGTAGTAAAGCAATATACAGAGACATATATCAGTGAGTATCGCCGCGACTTGGAACCTATGTATCTGGAAGATGAAAAAGATAAAGAAAATGAATCATCCGTAGGTGCATGGTACTCTTATTACAAAGGAATCGAAAGCCATGTACAGCTCTATGAAAAGAATTTGCTTGTATATCGTATTAACTACAATGAATATACAGGTGGGGCCCATGGCATCTACATGACTACTTATCTTAACTTCGACCTCGGTCTGATGCGTCCGTTACGTCTGGACGATATTTTTGTTGGAGATTATCAGGAGCCACTGACCGATCTTATCTGGAATCAGCTTATGGCGGATAACGGAGCCAAGACACGTGCCGAACTGGAAGATATGGGCTATGGATCAACAGGCGAAATAGCCGCTACAGAAAACTTCTATCTCAACAAAGACGGAATTACTTTCTACTATAATGTATATGATATCACTCCATACGCAATGGGACCGGTTATAGTATCCCTGCCGTTCCAGATGCTGGAGCATATGCTGGGTAGTAACCCGATTATTGGTGAACTGAAAAATTAAAAATATAACTCATACATTAAACAAAGCAGTGGAAATCATACTAAAATATTTTCCAGACCTTACGGAAGAACAGCGCAGACAATTAGCTGCTCTATACGACCTATACATCGACTGGAATGCTAAAATCAACGTTATTTCGCGTAAAGACATCGAAAACTTATACGAACATCATGTGTTGCATTCACTGGGTATTGCCAAAGTGATTCAGTTTCGTCCCGGTACCAGCATTATGGACTTGGGTACGGGCGGTGGTTTTCCCGGTATTCCGTTAGCTATACTTTTTCCTGATGTAAAGTTTCATCTGGTAGACAGTATCGGAAAAAAGGTGCGCGTAGCTACTGAAGTAGCCAATGCCATCGGGCTGAAAAATGTAACCTTCCGCCATGCACGTGCCGAAGAAGAGAAACAGTTATTCGACTTTGTAGTGAGCCGCGCTGTTATGCCGTTGGCAGATTTAATCAAAATCATCAAAAAGAACATCTCACCCCGGCAACAAAATGCATTGCCAAATGGTTTAATCTGTCTCAAAGGTGGAGAACTTGAACATGAAGCAATGCCGTTCAAGCATAAAACCACCTTGCACAGCTTAAGTGAAGATTTTAAGGAAGAATTCTTCCAGACAAAGAAAGTGGTATATGTGACCGTATAAATAGATAGATACGTAACGTCAAATAATCATGAAAATAAAGAGATTTGAATTTAATATGTTTCCCGTAAATTGTTATGTATTATGGGATGAAACAAAAGAAGCAGTTGTCATAGACCCGGGCTGCTTCTATGATGAAGAGAAACAAGCATTGAAAAACTTCATCAACACCAATGGGTTAACAGTGAAACATTTGCTGAATACGCACCTGCATCTGGACCACATCTTTGGAAATCCGTTCATGCTGAAAGAGTTCGGTCTTTCAGCAGAAGCCAGCCAAGCGGATGAATACTGGATCGAAGAAGCTCCGAAGCAGAGCCGTATGTTCGGTTTCCAACTACAGGAACCTCCTGTGCCATTGGGGAAATATCTGCATGACGGAGATATAATCACCTTCGGAAATATATCGCTGGAAGCAATTCACGTACCGGGACACTCTCCGGGAAGCCTCGTATATTATTGTAAAGCAGAGAACTGTATGTTCTCCGGAGATGTACTTTTTCAAGGCAGCATCGGACGTGCCGATTTAACGGGAGGCAATTTTGATGAACTAAAAGAACACATCTGTAGCCGTCTGTTCATTCTTCCCAACGAAACTGTGGTTTATCCGGGACACGGAGCACCAACTACCATCGGTATGGAAAAAGCGGAAAATCCGTTCTTCCGATAACTGTTTCGCATACGGAGAATCTACGCCAAGCGATTATACAATCCATATGAGCAACTTAAAAACTAATTAATATGAAAACCGATTCATTCGCCAATCGCCATATAGGTGTTAGCGAAAAAGACATTGAAGTGATGCTCCGCAAGATAGGCGTAAGCACCCTTGATGAACTGATTGATAAAACAATACCGGTCAATATCCGGCTCAAAGAACCATTGGCATTGCCTCCGGCTATGACCGAATATGAATTCAGCAAGCACATTGCCGAACTGGCTGGTCAGAATAAACTATTCACCACTTATATCGGAATGGGCTGGTATAATACCATCACCCCTGCCGTAATTCAGAGAAATGTGTTCGAGAACCCTGTATGGTACACCTCTTATACACCTTACCAGGCAGAAGTATCACAAGGACGCCTGGAAGCATTAATGAATTTCCAGACAGCCGTTTGCGATCTTACAGCTATGCCATTAGCTAACTGTTCCTTACTGGACGAAGCCACCGCCGCCGCAGAAGCAGTTACAATGATGTACGGACTGCGCCCGCGCGATAAGCAAAAGTCGGGAGCTAATGTTGTATTCGTTGATGAGAACATTTTCCCGCAAACGCTGGCTGTGATGAATACACGTGCCATACCACAAAGTATTGAGCTACGCATAGGTAAGTATCAAGAATTTGAACCAACTCCGGAAGTATTCGCTTGTATCCTCCAATATCCTAATTCGGACGGAAGCATTGAAGACTATCGCAGTTTCACTGAAAAGGCACATGAGGCTGATTGTAAAGTAGCTGTAGCTGCTGATCTGTTGAGTCTTGCACTCATCGTGCCTCCGGGTGAATGGGGAGCAGACATTGTATTCGGTACAACGCAAAGACTGGGAACACCGATGTTCTACGGTGGTCCTTCAGCAGCCTATTTCGCTACCCGTGACGAATTTAAACGCAACATGCCGGGACGTATCATTGGCTGGTCAAAAGATAAGTACGGAAAGATGTGTTATCGCATGGCTCTGCAAACCCGTGAGCAACACATCAAACGTGAAAAAGCTACTTCCAACATCTGTACCGCCCAAGCATTACTGGCTACAATGGCAGGATTCTACGCTGTTTATCATGGTCAACAAGGCATTACGGATATTGCATCGCGTATCCACAGTATCAGTGCTTTCCTTGAAAAAGAGATCAGCAAATTGGGATATAAACAGGTGAACAAACATTATTTCGACACGCTCCGTTTCATACTACCCGACAATGTTTCGGCACCGCAAGTACGTACCATCGCACTCAGTAAAGAAGTGAATCTGCGCTATTTCGACAATGGTGACGTTGGTTTCAGCATTGATGAAACCACTGATATTTCTGCTGCCAATATGTTGCTTTCTATCTTCGCTATCGCTGCTGAGAAGGATTATCAAAAGATTACTGAAATCCCCGATGCTGATACACTCTCTAAAGAACTGAAACGCCAGAGTGCATTCCTTACCCACGAAGTATTCAATAAATACCATACGGAAACGGAAATGATGCGCTATATCAAGAGGCTGGACCGCAAAGATATCTCGCTTGCCCAATCTATGATTCCGTTGGGTTCGTGTACAATGAAGCTGAATGCTGCTGCCGAAATGTTACCACTGAGTCGTCCGGACCTTCTGTGTATGCATCCGTTAGTACCCGAGGATCAGGCCGAGGGGTATCGTAAATTAATAGAAAACCTGAGTGATGAACTGAAAATAATTACTGGATTTGCTGGTGTCAGCTTGCAACCGAACTCCGGTGCAGCAGGTGAATATACAGGTCTTCGTGTGATTCGCAGTTACCTCGAAAGTATTGGTCAAGGACACCGTAACAAAATTCTGATACCCGCATCGGCACATGGTACGAATCCTGCATCGGCTATACAGGCAGGCTTCACAACAATCACTTGTGCTTGTGACGAACATGGTAATGTAGAAATGAGTGATCTTCGTGCCAAAGCTGAAGAAAACAAAGAAGAGTTAGCCGCCCTGATGATTACGTACCCGTCTACACACGGCATTTTTGAAACAGAAATCGTAGAGATCTGCGATATCATCCACGCTTGTGGTGCACAAGTGTATATGGACGGTGCAAATATGAATGCTCAGGTAGGACTAACCAACCCAGGCTTTATTGGCGCAGATGTCTGCCATCTGAATCTGCATAAGACCTTTGCATCTCCCCATGGTGGTGGTGGCCCCGGTGTAGGTCCTATTTGTGTAGCCGAGCACCTGATACCATTCCTCCCGGGTCACGGATTGTTTGGTAATCCGATAAATGAAGTATCTGCCGCTCCTTTTGGTAGTGCAGGAATACTACCTATCACATACGGCTATATCCGCATGATGGGCACCGAAGGTTTGACTATGGCAACAAAAGCCGCTATCCTCAATGCCAATTATCTGGCTGCCTGCCTGAAAGACACGTATGGTACCGTATATCGCGGAGCCAATGGTTTCGTAGGACACGAAATGATTCTGGAATGCCGCAAAGTACATGAGGAAACAGGAATCAGCGAGAACGACATCGCAAAACGTCTTATGGATTATGGATATCATGCTCCTACTCTCTCCTTCCCTGTTCACGGAACACTGATGATTGAACCTACAGAAAGTGAAAGTTTGTGGGAACTGGATAATTTTGTAACCGTGATGCAGACGATATGGAAAGAAATCCAGGAAGTGAAAAATGGCGAAGCAAGCGTGGAAGATAACGTACTAATAAATGCTCCGCATCCGGAATACGAGATCGTGAACGACCACTGGGAACACAGCTATACACGTGAAAAAGCTGCCTACCCGATAGAAAGCGTACGTGAAAACAAATTCTGGGTAAATGTGGCACGCGTAGATAATACATTGGGAGACAGAAAGCTGTTGCCAACAAGGTACGGTTCGTTTAGTTGAAAATTGAAAGTTGAAAGTTGAAAATTAGCTGCGCTGTCACGCTGCATAGTAATTTTCAACTTTCAACTTTCAATTTTCAACTAAACAACGGTTATCGTTCCCGCCTTTACTTTCTTTTCTTTTATTGGAATAGAAGGATCAGGATATCCTAAGGCTACACAACCGTATACTTTGTGATTTTCGGGGACACCGAGAGAAGTGATAAATTCACGTACTTCGGGGGCATCGCATGTTGTCCCCAGCTGGTTGATCCAGCAAGAACCAATGCCCAGAGAACGGGCAGCAAGAAACATATTTTCAATAGCACAGGCACAATCCATTCCTGCCCACCATTGTGTCGGTTCATTAGAAACAATTACAAGCGTTGGTGCATGATAATAACAGCAATACGTCTGGCTATGTCCGCGCTCCTGCAAATGTTTATCCTCACTTTTGGCAAATGCACCTTTGATACGGGCATTTAATTCTTCGAGTTTCTCTGTATTTTGTATAGCTGTGAAATGCCAAGTTTCAAGATGCATACCACTCGGAGCATATGTGGCAGCTTCAAGAATAGTCAGCAAATCTTCTTCAGCTACCTGTTGAGTAGTATAAGCACGTACGCTACGACGTGCTTTGATATTTTCTAATACTTCATTTGTTTTCATGATGAATAGTGTTTTAATTTTTATTTGTTAGAAATAAAATGATGAACTGGTTACACTGCAATGTATCATACCTCATCACCTTTTAACCAACCCAATCTTCACATTCAACTTAAAGTAATATACCCCATTCTCCCGTTCCAGGAAGCCGTACTTATCTTTATCCACAGATCCTTTCTCTAAACGGGTATTCAGATAGAGAAAATCCTCAAATGTCTTTTTCTCCGCTTTATGATAACAAAGCACTTCTCCGTTTCCATCTATCAGCAAAATTCCTTCCACTGCAGAATCCGTCCCGTTATAAATCTTTGCCGGACGCATCCCCAATGCCAGAGTAAGCAGGAACTGCTTCATTTTAAATTCATAAAAACCATGTTTATTGATCAGTTCATCCTTAATTTTCAACGGATTGATTCGTTTTATCTCCTCCGTTAATTCACTGATACGTGTGATGCCATCCAAATGCATAATACGTACCATCTCTGCCAGAACACGCGGAAAGTGCAAATCTATCATCAACAGGTTGCAACGGAATACACGGTCTGCCACATCAGAATACTTTAATACACCGCCCAGACGTTCTATCATCATCATACGCTCTGCCACTTCTGTAGGCGACTCTTCCAATGCATTTATTTTATTCACAGTAGGTACGGCAAACTTAACACCTGTCTGCTCCAATTTCAGATTGGCAGTTCGTCCGCCATCAAGCAAAGGATTCATGGCACTAAGACGTGAACGAACATTGAATCCTGTCAATGGAGCCTCAGGATGCCAAAAGGCAACAGAAAAATCCGTACGATCATCCGTTTTTGCTTCAAGATCAAAAATACCTGCTTCATCCAGGAACTCTTCTACCCCATCAGGCGAAGTTACATCATTTTCGGACGAGGACTTGACTGCATCGAGAATTAATCTGGCCACTGTGGCAAAATCTTCCCGTGGTATTCGCTTATCTACTGTTTCGTTTACAATATGAATTTCCTCTTTCTCAATATAATAGCGACGCGTACCATCATGCTCTTCGCGCTGTACCATTGCTACAGGCCAGCACTGTGTATCGTCTTTTTTTGCTTGCGGCGTACCCAACGAAACCTTTCCGTCTGCCAGCAAACGGAAAAAAGCATACAGTTCACTCCATTCTCTTTTTGTTGCTTCAAATGCCATATTTAATATATTTGTTTTACAGATTAATCATTTCGGGCAGTTCCTGCCAAGGGATCAACGGACGTTGTATCTCTATCTCTTTCTCCACAGGTGGTAATTTCCCAGCACGTGCTATAGCCAGTGGAATACGTGGAGTTATCACAATATACCTCCCTGTCCAGCAGCCATCAAACCAGGCCGGATTACCCCGCTCCCGCTTTATTGGAAAACATTGATTTTCACCCTTACTCCGCATCATAGCCGAACGCCCGGGATCGTTGATCCATACATGAGTATCATTTATACCGCGAAGCACCATCCAATGACGGTGACTACCCGGTTGCATCAACCCATGAGACGAACCGCGATGCCTCACATTTATCAGTACGGGAATACCCTGATCAATATATGCCTTCAGCGCCCGGTAGTCTTTATTCATAAAATGCTCAGCACTCACCATATGTTCATAATACCGTGTCAACGAATCTATTTCAAAAGAATAATAGCCACCCTGTCCTATGGATGTACGCCGCTTGAAAGGAGCACGTTTTTTCAAAAAATAATTCTTCTGATACTCTACAAGCTTTGCTTCGGCTTCTGCTGCCGAACGGCAACTATCTACGGTCATCCCTTTATAATAATCAAATACCATCAATGAGGATGCCAGCGAGCAATGCGCATAAGGACATCCGCTGATCTTCTGCGAATACCAGGGTAAAGGAATATCGTTGGGAGCCACTTCCTGAGCCTGAACAGAAGGCAAATGGCTTCCAATCAAAAACAAACCGAGATACAGAGCTTTCATTATCACATTTCGTATCATTGTGTGCAAAGATAAGGAAATCTGATAAAACAAATGGTGGACAGAAAAAACTATTTCCAATTCCAAATGTTATATAAATAGAGTTGACTACTTAAAAAATAAAATTATGGATAAAAATGAAAATCTGATTAGTATCACGGAAGTCCCTGCCGGGCCCTACATCATCAAAGGTGAATTTAAGATGATTAACAAAGAAGGGAAAGAGAGTATTTTGCAAGGAACAAACGCTTTGTGTCGTTGCGGCCACTCTAAAAACAAACCATTTTGCGACGGAACACATCGTAAAATAAATTTTGAAAAGGACAACGAATAAGGCTACACAAATGCGTCTTTTATAAACTCCAGTGCGTGTATCAACGGAATATTTACCCGAAGAGACACGCATTCAATTTTTCTGTTCCACCAACGTGTTATTCTTCTTATTCTTCCTCAAGGATACGTGCTGTCTCTACTTTTTCCAAGCGTGCCCGCAAACGAGGCATCATAGAACGACGAATACGAAGCGTCATACTACAATCCATGTCATAGGACTGTCGCAAAATTTCCGGTTCTTCTTCTTTCACAATACGCATCACATCATTCATAAAAGGATATTCAAAAAGCACAGTCACCTCGTCATCTACCGTTTTTTCTACAATGGTAGCCGTGGCAATGGCTTCGGCGGCAGCAGCTTTATAAGCCACAATCAATCCACTTGTTCCCAGCTTGATTCCACCAAAATAACGAACTACAATAATAAGTATATCAGTCAGTTCATTAGAGTTGATCTGTCCCAGAATAGGTTTTCCGGCTGTACCGGAAGGCTCACCGTTATCATTCGCACGAAAATCTTTCCGTTCATGTCCCAGCATATAGGCATAGCATACATGACGTGCATCGTAATATTTCTTCTGGTACGTTTCGAGATGTGTTTTTATTTCTTCGTACGTACGCACAGGCAAAGCAATAGCAATGAACTTGCTACGCTTTTCGGTATAGATACCTTCGGAGGGTTCAGTAATGGTTTTGTATGTATCTTCCATGCTTTTAGAATTAAAAATGGAAAGTTGAAAATTGAAAATTACTATGCAGCCTATTATGCAGTTAATTTTCAATTTTCAACTCTTCATTTTCAACTAACTAAGTTTATGAATCACCAGCCCCGAACGAAGTTTCGGTTCAAACCAGGTAGTCTTCGGCGGCATGATATTGCCAGTATCAGCAATATCCATCAATTGTTTCATTGAAACAGGATAAAGTGCCAAAGCTACTTTCATTTCACCGCTATCTACACGTTTGCTCAATTCTCCCAGACCACGGATACCACCTACAAAGTCGATACGCTTATCCGAACGAAGGTCTTTAATACCTAAAATTTCATCCAGAATCAAGTTGGAAGAAATAGTAACATCCAATACACCTATCGGATCGTTATCATCATACGTTCCGGTCTTCGCTGTAAGACTGTACCATTTACCATCCAGATAGAGGGCAAAATTATGCAGTGCATTCGGTTTGTAAATCTCCATACCTTTTTCTTCTACAACGAAATTCTTTTCGAGCGCAGTAAGAAACTGTGCAGGAGTCAAACCATTGAGGTCTTTAACCACACGGTTATAATCAATAATAGTCAATTGATTGGCAGGAAAACATACAGCCATGAAATAGTTATACTCTTCATCTCCACGATGATTCGGATTCTGTTTTGCCTTCTCAGCACCTACAAGTGCGGCAGCGGCAGAACGGTGATGTCCGTCAGCAATATAGAGTGCAGGCATTTTAGCAAACTCAGCTGTGACAGAAGCGATATCCTCTGCCTGGTCTATAATCCAGAAAGTATGTCCGAAACCATCACCCGGAGCTATAAAATCGTATACAGGATTCTGAGCAGTATATTTCTTGACGATGGCATCCAGCTTCGCATTATCAGGATATGCAAAGAATACCGGTTCAATGTTGGCATTGTTCACGCGGACATGTTTCATGCGATCTTCTTCTTTGTCGCGACGGGTCAGTTCGTGCTTCTTGATAATACCATTCATATAATCAGGAACATAAGCACCCACAACAAGTCCGTATTGTGTCTTACCATTCATTGTCTGAGCATAGATGTAATAGTTTTCTTTATCATCCTGCACCAACCAGCCTTTGTCTTGAAACAGTTTAAAGTTATCGGCAGCTTTGATGTACACCTTCTCGTCATGCTCATCCGTACCTACAGGAAAATCTATTTCAGGCTTAATTATATGATAGAGTGATTTCTCATTTTCACCAGCTTCTGCACGTGCTTCTTCTGAATTAAGTACATCGTAAGGACGCGAGGCAACTTGCTCCACTAATTCTTGTGGAGGACGAATACCTTTAAATGGTTTAATTGTAGCCATAAGTCTTATTACTTATTTACGCGGAATTTTTCGCAACCGTCTTTCAGGAAACCAACGATCTGTTGTGCAGCAGCAATGCCGGCATTGATATTAGCTTCAGCTGTTTGTGCACCCATTTTCTTAGGAGTGGAGAAATAACGTCCGGCAAAAAGTTCGGTGAACTTAGCATTAGCAGCAGGCATAATATCGGTAATATATTTGAAATCGGGACGACCTTCCATCAACTGAATAAGTTCGTCTTCATTGATAACTTCCTTACGTGCAGTATTTACCAAAATAGCTCCTTTGGGCATATCCTTCAACAAAGCATAGTTGATAGAGTTCTTCGTTTCGGCAGTAGCAGGAATATGCAGAGAAACAACATTACAGGTTTTGTAAAGTTCTTCGGCAGAATCAACCGCTTTAACGCCATCTTTCTCGATTACTTCTTTCGGGCAGAATGCGTCATAAGCATAGATTTCCATTCCGAAACCTTTAGCCACACGTGCTACATTGCGACCTACGTTTCCGTAAGCATGAATACCCAGCTTCTTACCCATCAGCTCAGTTCCTGATGTTCCATTATAAAAATTACGGACAGCATATACCAGTAAGCCAAAAACAAGTTCGGCTACCGCGTTGGAATTCTGTCCCGGTGTGTTCATTACACATACCCCGTGTGCAGTTGCAGCAGCAAGGTCTACGTTGTCATAACCGGCTCCGGCGCGTACCACGATTTTCAGTTCTTTGGCAGCATCCAGCACTTCGGCATCTATAATGTCACTGCGTATAATGATTGCATTGGCATCTTTTACTGCATCCAATAATTGTGCCTTCTCTGTATATTTTTCAAGTAAAGCAAGCTCGTATCCGGCTGCTTCGATTTCTTTGCGAATACCGTCCACAGCTACTTTAGCAAACGGTTTATCGGTAGCGATAAGTACTTTCATGATTCGATGTGTATAATTATAAAAAAACGATCCACTACAAACTGACACAGAGTTTCATAGAGGGGACTGCTAAAAACAGAAAACTCCGTGAAACTCTGTGATACTCTGTAGTGAGAATATTAATGAAGTTTCTCAAATTCCTGCATGCAGTCAATCAATGCCTGTACGCTTTCTTTAGGCAAAGCATTGTAGCATGATGCGCGGAAACCACCTACAGAACGGTGTCCCTTGATACCTACCATACCTCTTTCAGTAGCAAACTTCATGAAGTCAGCTTCCAGATCTTTGTATTCGGGAGCCATTACGAAGCAGATGTTCATACGTGAACGGTCTTCTTTAACAGCTGTTCCTACGAACATCTTGTTACGGTCGATTTCAGCATACAGCATATCGGCTTTTTCGATAGCACGGCGTTCCATTTCTTTCACACCACCTTGTGCTTTGATCCAACGCAATGTCTGCAGTGCAGCATAGATAGGCACTACCGGAGGAGTATTGAACATAGAACCATTGTCAACATGTGTCTGATAATTCAACATGGAAGGAATAGACCGTGATACTTTGCCCAATGCATCATTCTTCACAATTACAAAAGTAACACCTGCAGGTGCCAGGTTTTTCTGTGCACCACCATAGATACAGATATATTTTGAAACGTCGATAGGACGAGAGAAAATATCGGAAGACATATCGGCAACCATCGGAACCGGAGAGTCAAGGTCTTCTTTCAATTCTGTACCATAAATAGTGTTGTTAGTAGTGATGTGGAAATAATCAGCATCAGCCGGAACTGTATAATCTTTCGGAATATATGTATAGGTAGCTTCGGCAGAAGAGGCAACTTCTACAACTTCGCCAAAGGCTTTGGCTTCTTTCATCGCTTTCTTGGCCCATACGCCGGTATTCAAATAAGCAGCCTTCTTCTCAAGGAAATTGTATGGTACCATGCAGAACTCCATACTGGCACCACCACCCAGGAACAATACCGAATACCCTTCGGGGATGTTGAGTAATTCCTTGAATAGTGCTACGGCTTCATCAACCACAGGTTGGAAGTCCTTAGCGCGGTGGCTTATTTCCATCAGTGAGAGACCGGAACCATTGAAATCTAAAATAGCCTTCGCTGTATCCTCAATCACCTCACGCGGAAGAATAGAAGGTCCTGCATTGAAATTATGCTTTTTCATTTGAAGTTTGTTTTTGGTTTAACATTTCGTTACTTGTGTCTTTTGACATTGCGAAATTACGGAATTATTTCCGTAAAACAAATCTTTCATTATAAAATCACATTCGGTTTGCTGATTTATCTTACTTTTTATTGGTTTATGCAGGATATATGCACCATTTTGTCATGTATGGATATCAAGAGTGAGCATAAAGAATAAAGTAATAGTATCGGATATTTTTTACTTAAAGACTGAAAGTAAAAGGGATATAAAATGAATATTTATGATATAAAAGAAAGAAAAAATATCCTCCGGAGGATATTCATGTTTAATACGGTATTTCACCACAGAGGTCGCAGAGGGCACGGAGTTTTAGTTCTTTGATGAAACGCGGATGATCTCTGATTCCCGCAAAAGGATATAACAATAAAATAAAGAACTACAGTTTTTTAATCAGCTTTTATCTGCGATCATCCGCGTTTCATCAGAGAAAATAATATCTCTGTGCTCTCCGTGTCCTCTGTGGTGAACTGATAATTAATCAGCTTCTTCAATAACGGTTTTCATTCCTTTTATCTTTTCTCCCCGGATAAGAGTCAGTAACTGCTTCACCTTCCCCCGACGAATAGCAACGAAAGCATAATGCTCTTTTACATCAATCATCCCCACATCTTCACGAGAAAGGTTTCCCTTCTTATACAAGAATCCTGCAATGTCTATACGGCTTAGTTTATCTTTTTTTCCTTTACCTATATATAAGGTAACCCAAAGCGGCTTTGAAGGACGCGGAGCTTGTTCCGGAAGTTCATACATTTCGATATCCATAGGAATATATTCCGGTGTTTTTTCTTCTGCGTTCAGAATGAGATAAGAGGTTCCGGCAGCATCCCAACGAGCTGTACGCCCGTTCCGATGGGTAAAGGCTTCTTCATTCACAGGCATATGATAGTGAATGATGTGCTCTACTTCCGGAATATCCAGTCCACGGGCAGCAAGATCGGTGGAGACAAGTACATGACAGCTTCCGTTACGGAATTTATAAAGTGCACGTTCGCGGTCGGGCTGCTCCATACCACCATGAAAGCGTTCGTTATACATGCCCTTTTCAGTAAGCAGTGCACTCACACGTTCCACCGCATCCCGATGATTACAAAAGACAATACTGGAACTACTCCCCAGTGTACAAAGCAACTTATAGAGTGTATCAATTTTATCTTTTGCAGGAGAGATGACTTTCATTAAGGTCAGTCGCGGTGCTTCTGTGGGGGTATCCGGCAGAAAATTCAGTTTAATAGTACGGTTCAGTCCGGTGAACTGTGGGATTTCTTCGGCATCTGTTGCAGAGAGGAGTACCCGTTTTTTTAATCCGGGCAGTTGAGTGATGATCTCAGCCATTTCATCATGGAAGCCGAATTCAAGAGACTTATCAAACTCATCAATAATAAGTGTACGGATTGTATCGGGATTGAAATTCCCTTTGGCAAGGTGATCTGTTATACGTCCCGGCGTACCGATAATGATTGCAGGATGATTACCTTGAATGCTCTTTTTCTCTTCACTAATAGGGTGACCGCCATAACAGCAACAAGTCTTCCAGGAGGAATTCATGGCTTTGAATACAGAATCTATCTGTAAAGCCAGTTCCCGCGAAGGTACGAGAATCAGTACTTGTATTGTATTATCATCCGGTTTCAGGGATAAAAGCAAAGGTAGCAGAAAGGCCAATGTCTTACCCGATCCGGTAGGTGAAAGCAATATTACGTCTTTTTCTTCAGAAGCAGCATCCAGCGCAGCTTCTTGCATAGGATTCAGCGCTTCAATCTTCAGATTTCTCAGCGCAGCTTGTATCAATTCATTCTTTTGTTTCATAATGGCACAAAGATAGGGAGATTTACGATTAGACGATTTACGATTTACGATTAAAGTTTACTATGATTCCTTAAAATCAATAGCTATAACTAACTCCAATCATAAATTGTAAATCGTCTATCGTAAATTTCAGCGCTTTCCTTATGCTCCGAAATTATCGAACATCAGATTCTTAGCCGGTACCCCCAGGCTATCGAGCATCTTCTCAACAGCTTTAGACATCGGACCAGGACCACACATGTAGTATTCAATATCTTCAGGTGCTTCGTGGTTTTTCAGGTAAGTTTCATAAATTACTTCATGAACAAATCCTGCTGTATAGCTAACACCCGCTGCATCTGCTGCAGGATCCGGACGGTCAAGAGCCAAATGGAACTTGAAGTTCGGGAAGTCTTTTTCAATCTGCAGGAAGTCTTCCAGATAGAACACTTCATTCAACGCACGTGCACCGTAGAAATAGTTCATGATACGATCTGTTGTATGCAGTGTCTTGGTCAGGTGCATGATTTGTGCACGCAACGGAGCCATACCGGCACCACCACCAATCCACATCATTTCATTCTTAGAATCGAATATCGGATGGAAGTCTCCGTAAGGACCGCTCATGATTACCTTGTCGCCGGGTTTCAGTGTGAAGATATAAGAAGAAGCGATACCCGGCATTACATCCATAAATCCAGGACCTTGATCTTTCGGTTTGAAAGGAGGTGTAGCAATACGTACAGTCAACATGATACGGTCACCCTCAGCTGGATAATTGGCCATAGAGTAAGCACGAATGGTCTCTTCATCATTCTTGCACTTGAGTCCCATGAGACCAAACTTTTCCCAAGCCGGCAGATATTCGTCACCGATCAGACTTTTATCAATGTCTTTATTATAATCCATTGAAAATTTAGGAATCTTGATCTGTGCATAAGAACCCGGAACAAAGTCCATGTGTTCGCCCTTCGGCAGAGCTACGATAAACTCTTTGATAAAAGTTGCTACATTCTTGTTTGAGATAACCTCGCACTCCCACTCTTTCACTCCCAGGATTGACTCGTCAATCTTAATAGACATATCCTGTTTCACTTTTACCTGGCAACCCAGACGCCAGTGATCAGCTTGCTGTTTACGAGAAAAGAATCCGGTTTCAGTAGGAAGAATCTCTCCTCCTCCTTCGAGCACCTGACAGCGGCATTGTCCGCAAGAACCTTTACCACCACAAGCCGATGAAAGGAACACATTGTTGGCAGACAGCGTACCCAGCAATGTACCACCGGGAGATGTCTTCAGTTGTTGTTCGCCATTCATCGTAATCGTAACCTCGCCCGAAGGAGTCAGATAACCCTTCGCAACGAGCAGTATAATGACAAGCAGGAGAATCACTCCAAGGAATACTCCGATACTCGCTAATATTAAAGACGTCATTGTATTATTCTTTTTACTTTAGTTATAATTTCAATCCAGAGAAACACATAAAGGCCATTGCCATCAGTCCTACAGTGATAAACGTAATACCCAAACCACGTAGCGGAGCGGGAACATCAGAGTAAGCCATCTTTTCGCGGATAGCAGCCAGACCGACGATTGCAAGCAACCAACCGATACCGGAACCTAAGGCATAAACCACCGCACTACCCACACCTGTGATAGCTTGCGGATTGGCAGGGTCCATTGTTATTCTCTGCTGCATGAACAGTGAAGCACCCATGATAGCACAGTTCACAGCAATCAGTGGAAGGAAGATACCTAAAGAGGCATACAGTGAGGGAGCGAAACGCTCTACCACCATTTCTACCAACTGCACAATACCGGCAATAACGGCAATAAAGAGAATAAAGCTAAGGAAGCTAAGATCGACACCTTCGATGATAGCATTGGCAGCCAGCACCTTCGTCTGGAGCAAGTAGTTCACAGGAAGCGTAACCACTAATACGAAAGTTACCGCAATACCCAGACCTACAGCAGTTTTCACATTCTTCGATACAGCCAGGTAAGAACACATACCCAGGAAGAAGGCGAATATCATATTGTCCACAAATATGGAGCGGACGAATAAACTTAATAATTGATCCATTTGATTTATGATTTCTAATTTATGAATTATGAATTATGTTAGAATTAGGATATGACTATGTACACGACATAAATCACACTTCATAAATCATAATTCTTGTAATTCTTTATGTTTCGCACGCTGATACCAGATGATACAAGCAACGATAATCAATGCCATAGGAGGCATCAACATCAGACCGTTGTTCAAGTAACCCATTTTGTAGAATGACTCCGGGATAATGCGGAAGTTCAGCAAAGTGCCCGAACCCAACAATTCACGGAAGAAAGCTACAATAATCAGAATCTTAGCATATCCAAGTCCGTTACCTATACCGTCGAGACATGACTCCCAGGGACCGTTCTGCATAGCAAAAGCTTCAAGACGTCCCATCAGGATACAGTTAGTAATAATCAGACCTACATAAACAGAAAGCTGAACACTTACATCATAAGCAAATGCTTTCAATATTTCACTCACAATAGTAACCAATGCAGCTACTACTACCAACTGAACAATAATACGGATACGGTTAGGGATTGTCTTTCTCAGCAACGAAATAACAACATTGGCAAAAGCTGTAATTACTGTCACGGATAAACCCATAACGATAGCCGGTTCCAATTTGGCTGTTACCGCCAGTGCCGAACAGATACCAAGCACCTGTACGGTAACCGGATTGTCGACTCCCAACGGAGCAAAGAATACTTCTTTATTCTTTTTAGAAAATAATTGGCTCATATTCTATCGTTCCTCCTTATTTATTAGTTAAAAAATTATTGTACTGACCCAGACAGTTCTTAATCATATCATCTACACCCTTAGAAGTAATTGTACCACCCGAAATACCATCGACCTGATATGCAGGATCAGTAACTTTACCATTCTTCTCAACAGCCAGAGCAATCTGCCCGTCTTTCATCACTTTCTTACCATCAAACTCTTTCTGAAAAGCAGGAGTTGCAATCTCAGCTCCCAAACCCGGAGTTTCACTTGCATGAGAGAAGTACACACCGTAAACCGTGTCTTTGTCTTTGTTTAAACCTACATATCCCCAAATCGGCCCCCAAAGTCCGGCTCCCGACAAAGGAATTACATATTTGGTCTCTCCCTTCACATCGCACACATACAGCGGAAGCTGACGCTCTGCTTCCGGCTTAGACATTTCGGCAGCCATATCTATTGCGAAACCACCATTTTCGGAAACAACCTCTCCGTTGGCGTTCAGAATCTCATCTGCTTTCACATATGTTTTATACAGTTCTTCCGCATTCTGACCTTTTGTGTCAACGTTCAATGCAGCCAGAATCTGTTTCATCTTATCCAACTCTTCGTTCTTTTTCTGCGTCGGTTTCAGAGAAGCAGAAACAAAAGCCAGAAGGAATGCTACGATAACAACCATTACCGAAGCATAAATGATAGTATAGGTATTACTATTTGTATTCATTGTTTTCGTTCGGTTTTAATTGTTAGACTTAACAGCACGTTTCTCGCGACGACCGATATTGCTCTGTACGATACAGTAGTCAATCAGCGGTGCGAAGATATTCATCAACAGAATAGCAAGCATCATACCTTCGGGATATCCCGGATTGAGCACACGGATTATGATAGCCATAGCACCGATAAGGAATCCGAAAATATACTTACCTGTTTCCGTACGGGCAGAAGTAACAGGATCGGTAGCCATAAATACAGCACCGAAACAAAAACCACCCAACACAAGGTGTTCGTACCAAGGCATATGAGCCATAGCAGTGTCCGGACCAGCAACATTAAAAATCCATCCCATAAAAGCACCACCTACAAATACAGAAAACATAGTTTTCCAGCTTGCAATGCCTGTCCACAACAGCAGGATCGCTCCCAGTGCAATGGCAATAACACTTGTTTCACCGATAGAACCCGGAATAAGCCCCGTCACCATATCCCATGAGAATGGAGGATAACCATCGGGGGTTAATGCAGTAGAAGCTACACCGAGTGAAGTAGCAGCAGTCAGCCCATCTACGCTCTGTCCCATACCGAATATACTCTGTCCGGATACCCAAACGGCATCACCAGACATCTTAGTAGGATATGCAAAGAACAAGAATGCACGGGTTACAAGAGCAACGTTGAACACGTTCATACCCGTACCACCAAATACTTCTTTTGCGAAAATTACAGAAAATGCAGTTGCAACAGCCAGAATCCAGAGTGGGCAGTCAACCGGCACAATCATCGGAATAAGCATACCTGAAACCAGAAAACCTTCCTGAATTTCTTCTTTCTTCCATTGTGCTATAACAAACTCGATACCAAGACCGACTACATAGGATACAATAATTTTAGGCAATACAGCCAGGAATCCATAGGCAAACATTTCCAGAAAACTACCTTCGCCTCCTGTATGAGTGAAATGCTGGTAACCTACGTTGTACATACCGAACAGCAAAGCCGGCATCAACGCAATAACCACGATCGACATTATACGCTTACTGTCAATCGCATCGTGAATATGCGTTCCCGTTTTCGAAGTGGTGCTGGGGACGAACAAGAATGTTTCAAAACCATCAAACACCGAACGAAACGCGTGGAATTTGCCGCCCTCTTCAAAGTTCGGCTTTATCTTGTCGAGATAATTTCTTAACGCTTTCATTAATATATTTACTATTTATCTATTTACTAATTACTATCTGATACCTCAATGCTTACATCATTTCGGCACGGAGCATATCCAGTCCGAGGCGGACAATGTGTTGCAGCTCCAGTTTGGATGAATCTACAAACTCACACAGGGCAAAGTCTTCCGGAGCTACTTCGTAGATACCAAGTGCTTCCATACGGTCGATATCCTGAGCAATGATTGCCTTGATAAGGAACTCGGGCAGAATGTCCATCGGGAACACTTTATCGTATTCGCCGGACATGATCATATGACGTTCCCCCCCCTTGATACGTGCATCCATTGTGTATTCTTTCTTAGCCATCAACCAGCTGAAGTAAGAACGGTGTACACTGAAGTGGTTGAAACGCGGCATGATCCATCCCAGCATTTCGTGGATATCATTACCTTCGGGGATAACTGTTACCTGGCTATGGAAAGCACCAAGAAAGCCATTCGGAGATACCAATTTACCAGTCAGCACATTGCCGCTGATATAGCGTAATTCTTTATCTTTTGTTACGTTTCCGGCAAAGATATTAGTCAGTAATGCACCTACACGCAGCTTACAATAAGCTGGTCTCAGTACTTCAGAACCTGTTACGGCAACCGTACGAGTCATATCTACACGCCCTGTATTCATCAGTCGTCCGATGAAGATTACGGCTTGCGGGTCAATGGTCCATACTGTTTCACCTTTTACTATAGGAGCAACATGGTTAATCTGCACGCCTACATTTCCAGCGGGGTTTGGTCCGTCGAAAGCAGTGATAGTAACATTCTTCGCCTGTGTTAAGGCTGCTGATTTCTGTTTCACACTAATGCCGAGATAAGTTTTAGCCATCTTAGCCAATGCATCGAGACCCGTCTGGAAATTTACTTCTTCTCCTTTGAGTGCGAATTCAAATTCAGGAGCCAATGGATTACTATCGAATGCAGAAACGAAAATTGCTCTAGGGGCAATATTCGGATCGGCAATCACATCGTAGGGACGTTGCTTGATGAAAGCGAACATACCTGCCTGCAACAACAGTTCCTTGACCTGATCAGCATTCAGCTGGGCAACATTCTGCTTGCCGAACTCCTCGTAGTCCTGCTCAGCAGCGGCTTCCACAACGATACTCATCACCTTACGGCGATCACCGCGTTCCACGCTTGTTACCACGCCGCTAACGGGCGAAACAAATTTCACTTCAGGATGATTCTTGTCGATAAACAAGGGTCCTCCAGCCATCACATATTCCTGCTCTTTGACTACCACTTTAGGAGTCACCCCAGGAAAGTCGTCGGGTACGAGTCCGTAAAATCCCGGCTCCTTCACTGCAGCTATCTCTTCAGCAGCTTTGCCTTTCAGGTTGATGTCAAGGCCTTTACGTAACTTTATTACATTTGCCATGTGTTATATAAAATAATGGTTTCATAATTTGCCCGCAAAAGTAATAAATAATAATGTGAAATAAGAGGAAAAAAGAAAGGAATTACGGAGATTTTTCCGTAATTCCTTTCGTTAACGTACACGAGGAAGAGAATAGTGAGTAGGGTTTAGTGATAAGTGATTAGTAGTTGCGCTATTACGCCGCATGGTACTAATCGCTAATCACTCCTCTTCCGGAGCAAACATCGGGTCCCATGCCGGCAGACGAACAGGCTTCTGTTTTAGAATTTCCATGACTTTTGATGTGGCGAATTTCTTTTCCACTACCAGACGAAACATATATTCATTAAACCATTCATCCGTCATTATAAGATGTCCCTGATAACCGGAACCTGCGCCCCAGCTATTCTCAACCATCCATTTCACAGGCTTTCCGTCTTTGTTGATATCAACAGCCATTAATGTCATCGCATGACTTGAGCCACTGGAAAAAGTCTGAATACGCTGTTTTTTATCCATTCCAAACGTAGTACCCATTAAAGAACCGTAGTCATAGTTATTAACATCAAGCAGTCCGCGATCTGAGTTCAGAAATTTACCCACATCACAAGAGAAATACATCATAGTGCTGTCCTTCAACGAAGCAATAGCCATCTCTTTAATCTCCTCTATCGGCAAATTGACGTATGTCCAGTTATGTCCGTCATAACGATGGCGGTCAAAATCTATTTCATAACATTTATAATACTCACGACTCGGATCATTCATCAGCATCACATAATTATTGATAAGATTCTCATCTCCGTATTTCTTCAGAAAAGACATTGGAGTGTACTGTTCTGTTTCCACCGGATTCCCTTTGGCATCGTAACGAGTCCATGTAAATTCTGTAGGAGGGACACCCAAATTTAATACCAACATACGATAAACAGTACCCAGCATCTCTGTTTTGCTCTTCTCAAGAGCAGCAGCCTTCGCCCCTTTCGAAGCCTGTTCACGCAATTGCAAACCAAATTCACGTAGTTTAAGTGAAATCAGATTTGCCATCCGTGCTGTATTCTCACTGCTATTCGTTTCAGGCATCACGCCCTTGGGTACCAATCCATATTTCCCCACAATATCTGCAACTCCTGTAAATGTCCCACCGTCACTCAAAGGATTGCGGAACAACCATTCCACCATCTTATCATCCATCGGTTTTTCGCGTGTATCAATCACTCCCTGCAAGAAGAGATTAGCCTTCTCCAGCTGATCATAAAAAAATGGATAGGTCTGTGAGAATTCAAACGAAGTCAATCCATACTTTGCAATCGTTTTGGCACGCATTACGTTCAGTCCGGTGAAAAGCCAGCAACGCCCCGATGACTTCTGATCGGTAATCCCTTTGGAATCTACTTTGATAGAGAAGTAAGTATCCAGCCCCGTCATATTATCCTGATTCAAAGCCAGTTTGCGGATATCATTATTACCAATTGCATTACGCAATGCCTTATCTGCACTTGTTTCCTGGTAACTCTGTTTAATCTGATTCAGCATCTCACTGCTGATTCCACCCTTGTCCCGCTGTGCCTGTACAGAAAAAAAAGCAGCACTCAGAACAAATAATGATAAAATTCGTTGATTCATATAAATAATGTATTAAATAATATGCCAATGTGCTAATGTGCCAATTGGCTGCGCTATGATGCCTCACGGTAATTGGCATATTGGCACATTAGCGCATTGACACATTATCCTTTTGCAAAATTAGTATCCTTTTTTGGAATTTTTATCCATTCCTTTAGATTTATTACCTATTCGGCTGGAAACTATTCCGAATAAAACAGTTTTCTTTGCACCCTCATTCATAAAGAGAATATGAAAAGATATATAATAGGTATATATATGGCGCTAATTCCCGCCATTACTCTTCTGGCACAAGAAGAAGGCATCACATTTTTAAAAGACGGCAAACTGGAAGTTAATACGGTATTTAATCCCGACAGTCTGAAACAGGATACTCTTCCGAAACTTTCCAAACGCGAGCTACGCCGATTGCATGTGGCGAAACGAAATCTCCATTACAACATCCTGGGTGGTCCGAGTTACAGTCCGGATTTCGGATTCCTCATTGGCGGTAGCGCTCTTATGACCTTCCGCATCAATCCTAGTGATACTACCCAGCAGCGTTCTGTTGTACCCATGGCTATTGCCTTCATGTTCAACGGCGGATTGAATCTCTTCTCCAAACCTCAGTTATTCTTCAAAGGTGACCGTTTCCGTATCTTCGGACAGTTCAGCTATAAAAATACACAGGAAAATTTCTATGGAATAGGCTATACCACCAACAAAAATTATGTACGTAGTGACACCACCAGCCAGTACCGATATAGTGGCGTGCAGATAAACCCCTGGTTCCTTTTCCGCCTGGGCGAAAGTAACTTCTTCGCAGGTCCACAGATAGATATTAACTACGATAAAATGAGTAAACCTGCAAAATACCTTGTAGACCAGCCTTCTTATATTGAAGCAGGTGGAACGGCTCATGGTTATAGTAACCTTAGTTCCGGGGTTGGTTTCCTGCTGACGTATGATACACGTGATGTTCCGGCCAATGCATATCGGGGCATATATCTTGACCTTCGCGGTGTCACGTATCAGAAGTTTTTTGGTAGTGACAACGAATTCTACCGTCTTGAAATAGATTACCGCCAATACAAAACAGTAGGCCACCGTAAAGTGATCGCCTGGACTGCACAAACCAAAAATGTCTTTGGAGATGTACCTCTGAATAAGTATGCCCTCAGTGGGACACCATTTGACCTTCGTGGTTATTATATGGGACAGTACCGGGATAAGTCTTCTCATGTCATTATGGGTGAGTATCGCCAGATGTTCAACACGGACAAAAGCACATGGATAAAGAAAATGGTCAGCCATATCGGTTTTGTAGCCTGGGGTGGATGCGGTTTCATGGGTCCTAATCCTACCAAAATCGAAGGCGTGCTGCCCAATGCCGGAGTCGGATTGCGTATCGAAGTGCAACCCCGTATGAACGTCCGCCTCGACTTCGGTCGCAATATGGTAAATAAGCAAAATCTGTTCTACTTCAACATGACAGAAGCCTTCTAAACGAGGGCTATCTCCATTTTTAATTAAAAAAAGAAAATAGAAGAAGCATAAAGAACACAGAATAAAATAATTATCTATATTTGCGGTAGATTACACAATTAAATACAAGCAATTCAGGATAATTATGAAGCATTTTTGCTATCTGTATTCTTTTTCTATACTTCTTCTTTGCGCAGTGCCTTCGTTAGTGAAGGCACAAGAGATGAATGATAATATTAAATCTGAGGTAACAGATTATACTAACATCGTACTCCCCCCACTTGATTTACTTTTTGAAAATGCAAAAGGCGGACCTACTTACGAACTCGCCCAAGTAAAGGAACAGATAGAACGCAAATTATTGGCGAAAGAGAAAAGAGCTTTCCTTGGTTTTTTCAGTTTAAGAGGTAGTTATCAATATGGTATGTTCGGCAACGAAGGTACATACACGGATGTTGCCATTGCTCCGTATCTTACTTATACTACTCAAGCACAAAGAGGTTATACTGTTGGTGCAGGAGTTAATATTCCTATCGATGGTCTTTTCGATTTAAAAGCTCGTGTTAACCGACAGAAGCTTGCAGTAAAGGGTGCTGCATTGGAAAAAGAAATTAAGTACGAAGAAATGAAGCGAGAAATAATCGAAATGTATACGACGGCAACCTCACAGCTCAGCGTACTAAAATTACGTGCAGAAGCACTTGAACTTGCGACACTGCAATATGAAATTGCAGAAAAAAACTTTGCTAATAATAGTATTGATACCGGAGATCTTTCTGTAGAAAAACAAAGACAATCTTCTGCTATGGAAGCCTATGAAAAGAGTAAGTTTGAACTTACTAAAAGTTTAATGATACTTGAAGTTATTACCCGTACTTCTATTTTACGAAAATAAACACAATTTCTTATGGATTATATACTTTATCTATTCCGATCTTTGTATCGTAAATTAGTATGGATCATTTTGGGTGCACTACTTATTACAGTTTTTGTTTACCTTAAAACAGCGAATATGCGAGGTTCCTATAATGTTGAAACAACTCTCTATACTGGTGTTGTATCCGGTTATGGTATCGAAGCCAACAATGTAGGAGTCAATTGGGCCATTGCTCAAAATGCCATCGATAATCTTATTAACATAATACAATCAGAGAGCACCCAAAAGCGTGTTTCCATGCGATTATTTGCCCGTGTACTTGTAAAAGGGAATCCTGATAAAGATCAAAACTCCATAACAGCTGCCAGCTACAAATACACATACGACCATATGAAGAACAGTCCTCACGGCAAAGAGTTAATTACTCTTATCGACAAAAGCAGCGAGGAAAAAACAATGGAGAATTTTATGAAATATGAGAAAGCTGATGTGAACAATTATATTTACGGACTCTTTTATTATCAGCATCCTTATTACAGCCGTAGTGCATTAAAAAAAATACAGGTAACTCGATTGGGGAATAGTGACTTATTAAAAATAAACTATTCATCAGGTGATCCGGGTATCTCTTATAACACTATAGAGATACTAATGAAAGAATTTGTCAATGAATATCGCATACTCCGTTATGGAGAAACAGACAAAGTAATCGAATACTTCAGAGCTGAATTGAACCGCATTGGTGACGAACTGACCAGACACGAAGATGATCTCACCAAATATAATGTAGATAATCGAATCATTAACTACTACGATGAGACTAAAGAGATTGCCGCCATTAACAAAGAATTTGAATTAAGAGAGCAAACCGTATTATTTGCATACAACAGTTCTAAAGCTATGCTCGAAGAACTGGAACGTCAAATGGATAATAACACAAGACAAGCCATTACCAATCTGAACTTAGTTGATAAACTTAGAGAAGCCTCAAGTCTTACCGGAAAGATTACAGAAATGGAAACTGTTTCTGCTAATAAGTCCAAGGATGAGAAGATGTTGAAAGATTATAAAGATCTTTTAAATAAAACCCGCCAGGAATTGTCGAAGATCTCCGATCAGTATGTGGGAGATAAATATACAAAGACAGGAATTGCTCGTACCAATATTGTTGAACAGTGGCTTGATCAGACCTTAGCATATGAAAAGGCTAGGGCAGAACTTGATATTGTGAAGAAAAGCCGGATAGACCTAAATGAGAAATACCAGTTTTATGCTCCTGTAGGTACTACAATCAAACGTAAAGAGCGTGTTATTAACTTCTCTGAACAAAGTTATTTAACCAATCTTGCCAGTTATAATGAAGCTCTGATGCGTAAGAAGAATCTTGAGATGACTTCAGCGGCTCTCAAAGTATTGAACCCACCTGCATATCCTATTAGTGCAGAGGCCACTAATCGCCGTAAAATCGTATATATGGCTTTTCTGGGTACTTTCTTATTTCTAACAAGCTTTTTTATACTGATAGAACTGATAGACCGTACATTACGTGACTCTCGACGTACACGCAAATTAACTGGTTGTCCTGTTTTGGGAGACTTTCCTAGTAGGAAAAAGACTTCCCCATATAGTGTTACCTATGATAATAGTGCTACCCGTTATCTGAGTAGTGCCATACTTCGATTCTTCACACAACGAAAAGAAGGATCTCCTTTTATACTCAACATGCTTAGCATGGAGGACGGATGTGGTAAAAGCTACGTATCCGAATCCATTGAAGCATACTGGAAAAAACTTGGACTCAATGTACGTAAATTGACAGATGGTGTCGATTTTCAGTCCAATTCCTCTGAATTCCAGTTGGCTAATGGTATCCATGAATTATATACACCTGGCAATGAAGATATTTTGATTGTAGAATATCCAGCGATGAGTAACAGCAATGTCCCTACTCCATTACTTCGTGAAGCCCAACTAAACCTAATGATTGTCTCGGCTAACTACGGATGGAAAGCTACGGATAAAATAATGCTCCAAAAACTTGAAGCTCAATTAGGAGCAAAACCCTATCTCTGCCTGAATCGTGCTCCAAGATACGATGTAGAAAACTATACTGGAATGCTTCCTCCATATACACCATTACGCAAAGTAATGTATCTCCTGTCACAATTAGCTTTGACCGAAAATGCAATTCATTGGAAGGACGTCTGGAAAAGAAAAAAGAACTCTCGTACAAGCGTTGCTGAAGTAGAAGAAGACGATGACGATTAATAGTAAAGAAAAGAAGATATACGAAGACAACCAATCGGCAGTCAGTTTTTATATATTGTTCGCCTTCCAGTTTCTATTGGTAGCCGGAGGTATGTTTGTCAACATCAAGACAGGAATATCAACCTCCCTGTTGGTATTATTAATGACTCCTTTTATATTGTCGCGCTGTTCTTCTCTGAATTTTGATTTATCAAGAATTCGCAATGGCATGACAGGACTTTTTGTCTTCCTTTGTGTGTTTTATCTTCTTGAGATCGGAAACCCCAATAATGTGCAGGAAGCCTGGAACATCAGTATAACTCATTATGCAATTTATCCTATTGCTATGGCCATACTGGTGCCAGTTGCAATTCGTGATCGCAAAGGCATAGAATGGCTTTTATTTATTTGGTCAGTATTTATACTGATAGCTTCCATGAAGGGGTACTGGCAAAAGAATCATGGATTCAACCAGCAAGAGCTCTATTTTCTTTATACAATGGGAGGTTATCGTACACATCTTATCTGGTCAGGAATACGTTATTTTTCATTCTTCTCAGATGCGGCCAATTACGGAGTACACTCTGCTATGGGACTTACAGTATTTGCCATATCAGCCTTACTGGTTCGTTCTAAATGGATGAAAATATATTTTGCCGTTATAGCCATTGCTGCTGCCTATAGTGTAGGAATTTCGGGTACCCGCTCCGCGATGGCTATTCCTCTCGTTGGATTAACAATGTATGCATTCATTTCTAAGAGCGTAAAAAGTATTACCATTAGTCTCATCACACTTGGAGCTGTGTTTTGTTTCTTCTATTTTACAAACATTGGTGACAGTAACCAATATATCCGTAAAATGCGAAGCGCTTTTCATCCTACAGAAGATGCTTCTTATTTAGTGCGTGTAGAAAATAGAAAGAAGATGAAAGAACTTATGGCAGATCGTCCTTTTGGCTACGGTGTAGGCTTATCCAAAGGAGCACGCTTTGAACCAAAAGAATTAATGCCTTATCCACCCGATTCCTGGTTGGTATCTGTATGGGTAGAAACCGGGATCGTAGGTTTAGTACTTTATCTTGTTGTACATGGTGCACTCTTTGCATGTTGTGCATGGATATTGTTATTTAAAATAAAGAATAAACACTTGCGAGGATTACTCGCTGCGTGGCTTTGTATGAATGCGGGTTTCTTCGCAGCTGCCTATGCCAATGATGTGATGCAATATCCCAACTCCATTGTAGTTTACACAGGTTTTTCCCTTTGCTTCGCCGGCCCTTACATAGATAAAGTAATGTTAGAGGAAGATAGGCAGAAAAAAGAAAGAAAAAAGAACAATAGTTCTGATAAACATGAATAACACTCCTTTACTATCATTTATCACAATTTGCTATAATGGCATAGCAGACACGTGTGCACTTATTGATTCTATCCATAAGATTATCCACTCAGTATCCTATGAGATCATCGTTGTGGATAACGCTTCCCGGAAAGATGAAGCAACTATCATTAAAGCACACTACCCTACCGTCATCACCGTGCGTAGCCAGCAAAATCTGGGCTTCTCCGGAGGTAACAATCTAGGATTAGAAATAGCACAAGGCAGATACCTGTTCCTTATCAACAATGATACTTATTTTGAATCAGACGGAATACAAGCGCTTATCGACCGGCTAGAAAGCGATTCTCAAATCGGTGCTGTATCTCCCAAGATACGATTTGCCTTTCCGCCGCAGCACATCCAATTTGCCGGATATACACAACTGAGTAGTATCACAATGCGCAATGAACCTATTGGTATGGGACATCCGGATAATGGAAGCTTTGAGACTTCACACCCCAGTCCTTACTTGCATGGAGCTGCTATGCTTATCAAACGTGAAGTTATAGACCGCACGGGACTTATGCCCGAGATTTATTTTCTCTATTATGAAGAGTTGGACTGGTGCACTGCCATGACCCGTGCTGGATATACGTTATGGTACGAACCCCACTGTACCGTCTTTCATAAAGAGAGCCAAAGTACCGGGCAGCAGAGTCCCCTGCGTACATTCTATCTTACGCGTAACCGTCTGCTCTATGCTTGGCGTAATTTCACAGGAATGCGCTGCTTACTGTCTATACTCTACCAGATGACAGTAGCCGCTGGAAAAAACAGTCTCGTCTATCTTCTCAAACATCGTGTAGATCTGGCATCCGCTGTTTGGAAAGGCGTGTTTGCCTTTTTTTCTTTACCGAATAAAAAAAATTAACCTATGAATACTCTGATTACTCTTATCGACTGGATACTCTTCATTCCACTGGCACTGTGTGTTGGCTATCTTTTTTTCTTTGCCATTGCTTCGCGTTTCCAGTCACATCTTATTGACAAAAATTTCATACCACAGGAGCAACACCGTTTCCTTGTGCTCTTTCCCGCCTACAAAGAAGATCGAGTCATTGTAGATTCTGTCAGTAGTTTCCTGGAACAGGACTACCCTTCAGAATTCTACGATATCCTTGTTGTCTCAGACCATATGCAACCACAAACAAATGATGCTTTGCGTAGCCTTGGAGTAACAGTCCTGGAAGCCACTTATACGGATAGTTCAAAAGCCAAAGCAATGAAGCTCGCCATGCAAGAGATACCTGCCGGAGAGTACGATGCGATCGTTATTATGGATGCCGATAATACTACCGTCTCTTGCTTTCTCACCCGTATTAATCAAGTTTACGCACAAGGTTTCATCGCTTTACAGGCACACCGCACCAGTAAGAATCTCACTACTAATATCGCACTGCTCGATGCTGTGAGTGAAGAAATCAACAATGGATTTTTCCGCAGTGGACACAATGCCGTACGTCTCTCTGCTGCCCTGTCCGGTTCGGGAATGGTGATAGCCGAAGAAAAATTCCGCCGTTATGTATTGCAACTGAAAACAGCAGGTGAGGACAAAGAGCTGGAAGCATTGATACTGAAAGAGAACCACGGGCACATAGCTTACATACCTGATCTGCTTGTATACGATGAGAAAACACAACGGCAGGAAGCCATCAGCAATCAACGCCGCCGTTGGATAGCTGCTCAGTTTGGTGCTCTGCGTGCATCATTACCCGATTTACCGAAGGCGCTGATGCAAGGTAACTACGATTATTGTGATAAGATATTACAGTGGATGCTTCCGCCACGACTGGTACAATTGGCAGCTGTCTTTGGGTTTACATTACTGGCCACAATAGTTAGCCCTGCAACAAGTGTAAAGTGGTGGATACTTTCATTTGTACAAGTAATAGCAATGATTGTTCCTGTACCTGCAGAACTGATGACTATCAAACTTCTGAAAGCACTCATGAGAATACCGACATTAGCATTCATCACGATAGGTAATCTGTTCAAATTAAAAGAAGCAAATAAGAAGTTTATACATACGGAGCACGGGAAGGAAGAAGGAAGAAAGGAAAATTGAAAAAGCAGAAAAGATGTACCGACATAGCATAGTAACTGCCATCTCTCCTCCTCCACCACTTGTACCACAAAAGCATTTAATAAATGAATAGAAGCCTTTTCGGAATTGATAGAGAAACTGGAACAGACTTGAAACACCGGTCGAAACGCGATATACACCGAATAGGTACTGATAATTGTGGAAACGATAGGAAAACCGTGAAAGAGTTATATGAGTTATGGACTGTAATTTATTAGCTGCGCTATATACTGCATGGCACAAATCACAATTCATAACTCATAATTTATTTACCAAGCTGCTATTTGTCCAGTTACAGAGTAAATCATCTCCATTAGACTCAACCCAAGCCTTGAAGCCCATGCAGACGTTGTTGTTCCAATGTATAGTATCAGTCAAAATTCTCCCAACCCATCTCCGCTCTCAAGCCGAAACTATTCTTATACATTCCATTAAAACCAACTATTTGTAACACACACATTTTTAATAAAAGTTAATCAACGAAAGTCTCATTTCTTGACTCCACTTTCTGTTTTTACAACAATTGATAATTATTTCCATCTTCATATTCATGCAAATTGTCGTATCTTATGGATATTTAGTTTATTCCTCAGTAAGAAACACCCCGTTGCTCGTAGAGAAATGCTCCGTTTGTCGTAGAGAAACGAGTCAATTCTCTACGAGTAAATAATACGACACATAATATGTTGATTGTTAACGTATTAAAATATTATATTTTTTTTTAACAATCAAACAATCTCTTTATCTGTTTATCCAGCATTTACATATATCTGAAATCACAACACACCTTGGATCTCTTTGTGTATAATCCCTGTCATAAAGCTGTTACTTGTGAATCAGACTGTAAACAAGACGCAATAACTTACTGGCAATATTATCCATCACCACGAATTTACTTACGTAAATGGACTGCTACTTTGCGACGGATTTGTTCCTGTAGCTCGACTTCATTGGGGATATGAAGGCTACAACCTAATAGATGAACCTATCGTCGAGATTGGCATAAAGGACTTGTCGTGCTCGTTACTGCGATAGTTATGACACTGAAGACAGTATGTTTCCAACCGGGTACTAGTACGACCTCCTACTAAGGTGTTGAACTTGGGAAAAATTCCCATACTGTTGTACTTCCTGTACGGAGTATTGAATAAATTAATAGTTGATTTACTGACAAGTAGGCGGAGAATGGTGGATGATGGATAATTGGCAGCACAGTATATTGGCAAATTATTCAAAACCACCAGAAAGAAATTAATTCTACCAGCAAATCATTGATACTAATATTTTTTATGTATTTTTGTCCCTATTCTAAAATATAAATGTACCAAACGGACAAACATTATAAAAAAACAATGAAAGCATTGATAGTTTTCAGGGAAGATGACGCTGACAATCTCTTTGTCCACGTCCTTTGTCAGGCCATTTACAATTTAAAGATTGACATACATTGTTCTTGTCATGACTTCTGGGAGAAAGACGATATATATGATATTGTTCATTTTCAATGGCCGGAAGAAGTTGTGGGATGGAATTGTACAGATGAGTCTGTTATAGAACGCCTCAAACAGCGTATTGCATATTTCAAGATTGCAGGAACCCAATTTGTCTATACCCGCCATAACAGTTGTCCCCATTACAGTAATCCAGTCATTAAACAGGCATACGAAATAATAGAATCATGCAGTGATTTAATAGTACACATGGGTAAATACAGTTTGGAAGAATTCAAACAAAATTACCCCAGTAGCCGGAATGCTATCATACCACACCATATTTACGAAAACACATATAACGAAAGCATAACACGCGAAGAGGCACGTGCCCGGATAGGAATCCCTAAGAATAGGTTTGTTATTACCGCTTTTGGTAAGTTTCGCAATCATGAAGAAATCAAAATGGTGCTAAATAGCTATTTACGTTTCCGGAATAAAAACAAATTCTTACTGGCTCCACGAATGCTCCCATTCTCTAGGCGTCCCGGACAACGAAATATACTAAAACGGATCCTCTCTTTCATCGGATATTATCTCGTTCCTCTTTTTCTAAGATTAAGAGGTGTCAAAGCTGGAGCAAGTGAAGAGCTCATAGACAATGACGAACTCCCTTATTATATTGCAGCATCAGATGTAATATTTGTACAACGGAAAAAGATTTTAAACTCTGGTAATATCCCTTTAGCATTTTTGTTCAGGAAGGTCGTAATAGGTCCCAATGTAGGAAATGTAAGTGAATTGCTTCACGAGGTAAAAAATCCCATATTTATCCCTAATGATATCAACAGTATAACGAATGCTCTAGAACAGGCAAGACAACTTTGTGAACAAGATAAAGGTGAAGATAATTATCACTTTGCGAAACAGCAAATGGGTCTCAATACAGTTGCAGATGCTTATATAAACGCGTATCAGTCGATTTTGAACATCGATTCTAAATTTGTTTAAACTCTATTTGCTACGGATAAATAATGAATATAGCGCGCTGTGCCGATGCAGCTCCCTCGCCTAGAAAGGCACCCTTATCGGAGGCTGGAAGTGTATTGACACAGCGCAGCCAATTAATATATTTAACTCAATAGCATTTCGCTTTGAATATTTAACAGATTCATATAATACTTTTCATGGCAAGTAATCTCAAACAACAGCTTTTCTCCGGCGTATTCTACACTGCCCTCGCTAAATACAGCGGAATCATCATTTCCCTTGTGGTGGCCGGAGTGCTGGCACGGCTCCTCTCACCGGATGATTTTGGTATAGTTGCCATTGCTACAGTCATCATCGCCTTTTTCGGTATTTTCACCGATATGGGCATCTCCCCTGCCATTATACAAGATAAAACTCTGACCGAACATGAACTGTCAGACATCTTTTCATTCACCCTCTGGATGGGAATAGGGCTATCCGTACTCTTCTTTGCCGCCTCGTGGTCCATTGCTGCTTATTATGACAGTCCCATTCTGCGTATCCTATGCCAATTGCTCTGTCTCAACCTCTTTTTTGCCTCTGCCAACATAGTGCCCAATGCACTATTTTATAAAAATAAAGAGTTTAAGTTCATTGCCCTGCGTAGCTTCGGCATACAAGTGGCGAGTGGTGTAGCCGCAGTCATCGCTGCACTGAGTGGCGCCGGACTGTATGCATTAATTATCAGTCCAATTCTTTCCAGCATACTAATATTCGGTATATCAATTAAACGTTATCCTCAGCGCGCCTCGCTAACGTTGGGATTGAAAGCAATTCGCAAAATATTTTCCTACTCTGTCTATCAATTCCTGTTCAATGTCATCAACTACTTCAGCAGAAACCTGGACAAGCTATTAATAGGCAAATACATGAGTATGTCGCAGCTGGGCTATTATGAAAAGTCTTATCGGTTGATGATGCTTCCGCTTCAGAATATCACGCAAGTGATTACACCAGTAATGCATCCCGTTTTCAGTGATTATCAGAATGATCTGCAACGCCTTAGCTCTGCCTACGAACGTATCATGCGCTTGCTTGCTTTTATCGGGATACCACTCAGTGTATTGTTATTTTTCACTGCCAGAGAAGTTACCCTTATCATCTTCGGAGATCAATGGTTACCCTCTATACCCGTATTCCGTATTCTCACCCTTTCGGTGGGCATACAAATTATCCTTTCCTCTTCTGGAAGTATTTTTCAAGCAGCAGGAGATACGCGTAGCCTGTTTATCTGCGGATTGTTCTCGTCCGTACTCAACGTAAGTGGTATGCTGTTGGGCATTTTCTGGTTTGGCACACTCGAAGCAGTAGCATGGTGCATTGTCATTACATTTTGTATCAACTTCATCCAATGTTACTGGCAGATGTACCGCATCACGCTCAAACGGAGTATGTGGACGCTGTTGCGACAATTTGCATCACCTATTATTGTAAGCATGCTTATTACTGCCGCCTTGCTACCGCTGCACTACCTTACAGAGGGGGATAACATTTTTTTCACGCTACTATTGAAAAGTATTATAAGTTTCCTTATCTTTGGGCTGTACATACAGACCACACACGAATATGATCTGATAAGAAGAGCACGCGGACTGGTCGAGAAACTAAGAAAAAAAATAAACGATACAAACAAGTAACAAAGCAAACAATGAAAATATTGTTTCTTATCTTTCATGGATTTGATGAAGCTAATGGTATCAGCAAGAAAATCCGTTATCAGGTGAAAGCATTACGCGAATGCGGCGCCGATGTACGTGTATGCTGGCTTGACGATGCCAATGGGAAGAAATACCGGATGATAGACGATACTGTACTACAAGACTATGGCTCAGGAATAAAAGGTAAAATTCTGAAACGAACGGGATTGAACTGTATTGCACAGTACGTACGTAAAAATGACATCCACCAGATTTATATCCGTAGTGACCACAACACTACTCCTTTTCTTATCAACCTACTTCGGAAGCTGAAAAAAATAGGATGTGGGATAGTGATGGAAATTCCAACTTATCCATATGATCAGGAATACAAGGGATTATCTTCCGGATACCAACGTGTTATATTTATGGACAAGTGTTTGCGCCGTTTTATGTCAATGTACATTGACCAAATAATAACTTTTTCAAATCATAGAACCATTTTCGGTCGCCCTACCATTCGTATAGCAAATGGAATAGATTTTGATGCAGTACCTCTGAAAACAGACTTACAACCGGAAGATGGCAAACTACATCTTATAGCCGTAGCAACAATCCATCCGTGGCATGGATTTGACCGCGCTATTCGTGGAATAGTAACACAGACTGCTCTCCTGCAAAATGTCGTATTACACATCGTAGGACAGGGTATTCCTACTATTATGGACGAATATCATCAACTGGTAACAGAGAATCACCTCGAAGAATCGGTTATATTTCATGGTCCTCTTTTCGGAAAAGCGCTTGACGACGTATTCGATCAATGCCAGTTAGGCATTGGTAGCCTGGCACGTCACCGAAGCGGGATCACCCACCTTCGTTCACTAAAAAACCGGGAATATGCGGCACGAGGAATCCCATTTGTTTACTCCGAAATTGACGACGATTTTGAAGAGATGCCATATATAATGAAAATTCCTGCTGATGAGTCACCACTGAATATACAGAAAGTAGTAGATTTCTACCACTCAGTGGCATTAACTCCAAAAGAAATACGGACATCAATACTCGAAAAATTATCGTGGAAAACACAAATGAAATATGTGATCGAAAGCCTATGAACCGAAAAATAAAATTGGCCTATTGTATTCCTGGACTTTATGCTTCGGGAGGGATGGAACGCGTATTAACATTAAAAGCCAACTATCTGGCAGAAAAACTGGGATATGACGTAACAATCATTCTTACAGAAGAAAAAGGGCGGAAATTGTATTATGAACTCTCTCCACTGGTGAAGGTGATAAATCTGGATATCAACTTTGATCGTATTGGAGGTGGAAATCTGGCTATGCGTCTATACAATTATTTCAATCGTCAACAACGCTACAAAAAGCGATTGCGTAAAACTCTTTATGAACTACGTTCCGATATTACTATATCTACATTACGACGGGAGATAAACTTCATTACCTCTATCCGGGACGGAAGCCGAAAAATAGGAGAATTTCATTTTAGCAGAGACAATTACCGGAACTTTAATGATATAAAAGCACCCGCGAGTATCCGAAAAGTAGCTGCTCGCATGTGGATGAATCAACTATTGGGTATACTGGAAAAACTGGAAAAGTTTGTTGTATTAACCAATGAGGACCGGGACAAATGGGTAGAACTAAACAATGTAATATGTATACACAATCCTTCCACTTTCCGTACTACCTGTACATCGGACTGTGAAGCCAAAAGAATACTCGCTATCGGCAGATATACCTACCAAAAAGGGTTTGACTTATTACTCCCAGCTTGGAAGAAAGTAAGTGAAAAACATCCGGATTGGCAACTTGTAATATACGGTGATGGGGAGAGAACTGAATACCGGAAACAAGCTGATGCACTGGGACTAACCCATGAGAACTGCCGGCTTGAAGGTACTACCCCAAAAGTAGCAGAAGAGATGGTAGCAAGTTCGGTATTTGTACTCTCATCACGCTATGAAGGAATGCCCATGGTATTGGGAGAGGCAATGGCATGCGGTATCCCCCCTGTATCATTTACTTGTCCGTGTGGCCCGCGAGATATTATTACCGACAGAGAAGACGGACTGCTGGTAGAAAACGGAAACATAGACCAACTTGCAGCGAAACTGGACTTCATCATCACCAATGAAGATGTACGCAAACAAATGGGAAAAAAGGCAGTAATCAATATACATCGTTTTGACCTCGAAAATATTATGCAAAAGTGGGATGAATTATTTAAAAGTATATTATCATGAATATAAAGCCATTGATTGATAAGATACAGTATAAGATACGCTATGGAAGTACGGTAGAGTGGTATAACTTTTGGTATATCGTGTTGCGACATCGGCAGAAAGTAGTTCCCCGGGTAGCTTCCATTGACGAAACAATACAAACAGTGATAGACAAGCATTGTTCAGTAAGTCGCTACGGTGACGGAGAAATGCTGCTTACCTGTGCAGATAAGGAAATCGGATTTCAAAAAGGAGATCAGTTACTGGCGGCACGACTCAAAGAGGTGCTGGTGAGCCATGAAGAAGGACACCTGGTATGTATATCGGATGTATTTTCAGATTTTTACCGATACAACCGTAAAGCGCGCCGATTCTGGAGAACTCACTTTTTTCTGTATGGTGCATGGTGGGACAAATATCTACAACCGAATCGGTTGTATTATAATACTTTTGTAACAAGACCTTACATGGATTTTGCCTCGAAAGAAGCATGTGGACGCTGGTTTAAAGCCATGCGAGGTATTTGGACTGACCGTAACGTAGTTTTTATAGAAGGCGAAAAGAGTCGTTTGGGAGTAGGCAACGATCTCTTTAGCGGAGCACGTAGTATTCGTCGTATTCTTTGTCCGCCTCATGATGCATTCAGCCGGTATGATGATATTCTGAATGAAGCGCTCAAGCTGGAAAAAGAGGTACTCTATCTTATTGCTTTAGGACCTACAGCGACCGTATTGGCATACGATCTGTTTAAAAACGGACGCCAAGCAATGGATATAGGACATGTAGACATTGAATACGAATGGTGGCGGATGGGCGCACAAAGGAAAGTAAAATTAGAACGTAAATACGTAAATGAAGCACCAGATGGTAGCCAGGTAGCGGATGCCGGAGAAGAATATCAGAAACAAATCATTGCTAAAATATGAAATTAGTATATTATCTGCCTTCTTTAGAAGCACCGGGAGGCTTGGAACGTATTATTACATTCAAAGCTGGCTATTTCGCGGAACAGGGAAATGATGTAACGATTCTAACTTCGGAACTTGGAGATCGTAAACCATACTTTCCGTTATCACCGAAGGTAAAACACATTGACCTGGGAATAGCTTTTGACTATCCATATAATCAGTCACACTTCACAAAACTATTAAAATATCCATTTCGTTATCGTTGTTTCCAAAAAAGATTCACCAAAACTTTGCGGAAACTCAGTCCAGACATCACCATATCAACTTTGAGGCGGGAACTGAATTTTATCAATAAAATAAATGACGGTAGTATTAAAATCGGAGAATTCCACGTTACCCGCCATGCCTATGGAGCCGAAACACTTGCAAGTGGAAATCCTGTTTTGAAATGGTTAAAGGTGCAATGGAATAAGAAATTTGTACACAACCTATCGCAACTGAAACAAGTTATATTACTGACACATGAAGAAGCAGGATTCTGGCCTGAACTTTCCAATATAAGTGTTATTCCTAATCCTATTATTACACCACTGAATAAGAAATCAGACGGAAAAGAAAAAAGCGTAATAGCCGTAGGACGATATGCGCCACAGAAAGGATTTGATAGATTGATAGACAGTTGGGCCCTTGTGATACGCGAACATCCGGACTGGATGTTACGCATTTATGGCGACGGCATTTTGCGAACAGAATTGCAAACACAGATAGAACGTCTGGGACTAACAGAAAAATGCCAACTGGAACATACTGTGAACAACATTGCCGATAGATACAGCGAAAGTTCCATTTTTGTGCTCTCATCGCGATATGAAGGCTTTGGAATGGTTATAACAGAAGCAATGGGTTGCGGGGTTCCACCCGTATCATTTACATGTCCCTGCGGACCACGTGATATTATTAATGATGGAATAAATGGACTACTGGTAGAAGATGGTAACATTGAAGATATGGCAGAAAAAATAAGTTTTCTCATTGAAAATGTAGACAGACGCCTGCTAATGGGACAGCAGGCATATGAAGACGCTCAAAAATATAAGATGGAAAATATTGCAAAACAATGGGAAGAGTTATTCCAATCAATAACTAAAAAGGACGATGTATGAAATGGTATAATAAATACATACAAGTATATGAAAAACCAGTTTCTGAAATTCCGGCTCCTATTATAGAAGAAGTATGTCGGAAATTAGCAGAATTTCAAAGTAACGAACCATTGGCAAGCATAGTACTTATTGCCCACAATGAAGCAACTCATCTCCTGAGTTGCCTTTGGTCGCTTTGTGATAACCAGTTCAATTTCCCTATTGAAATAATAACCGTTAACAACAACTCAACAGATAATACAGAAGAGGTATTACAACAACTGGGAGCCCGCTATTATAATGAGTCACAAAAAGGCCCCGGATATGCACGACAGTGCGGACTGAATCACGCACGTGGAAAATTGCATCTCTGCATTGATGCCGATACACTTTACCCCCCTTATTATATAAAAACACATGTTGAGCAATTAATGAAACCGGGAATAATAGCTACATTTAGCTTATGGAGCTTTATGGCGGATAACAAACACTCACAAATCGGATTATGGTTCTATGAAAATCTACGAGATGTACATCTACATATTCAGGCTATCAAACGTCCAGAACTATGTGTAAGGGGAATGGCTTTTGGTTTTCATACGGAACCAGCCAGACTATTTGGTTTCAGAACAGATATTATTCGCGGAGAGGATGGATCACTGGCGTTAGCTATGAAATCACAAGGCAAGTTGGTATTCATTAGAAACCATAAAGCAAGGGTACTGACAAGTAATGGTACCATTAATGCAGATGGCTCACTTATGAACAGTTTCAAAATAAGGATGATCAAAGCATTAAAAGGTATAACAGGACTGTTCACTCCAAAAGATAATTACAAAGATGAAGATTCTAATTTGATAAAATAAAAGATCGGTAGTTCATGAAACAAAAATTTATTTATCTCATGTTGTCGGTTCTTTCCTTATTCGCAGTATCATGTATCAGGGAGGTAGACTTAACCAGAGGAAATTTAATAGAAGATAAGCCTATTTATCTTTATCCCTTTCAAAATGAAGAGGAAAATATCAAAACGGAAATTTTCATAAAAATAAAGCAGCCTTTGGTACGTAAAAGCTTAAATGCAGAAATTCCTCATTTGAAATATAACAAATCGTGGCTGTTTATGCTCACACAGGATGACTGTAAACAAGCAGCATTTTCTTGTACATGGGCAGCTATTAACGGAAAGCCTTTGACTAATAAATATTATTATAATGTAGGCCATCTTTTATGGAGTGACCTTCCGCCCGATATCTGGTATTTGGAAAAAACACTTGGAAGTACAGACGGAGCTGGCAATGAAATACGCTTTACTCCTACTACTACGCTCAATCCCGACCAAACATGGATGAATGAGAGAACAGAAATCTTCATGTACAATCCAAAGAACCATAATCGTTTTGGTATAAAAAAAGGCCTAGTATGGAACAACGTGCGCGAAATGCTGAATTATGGTTGGGGAATCGCCTTCCATAATCTTGTCGTAAACAATGAAAAAGACGTAAATGCATTGCTAGAACAATACCCTAATGCACAAGACAGTATATTGAAACACCTCAATGGCCGGGGCTGTAAAACACTGGCTGAACCGGATGGCAATAAGGCATATGTAACCGCAGCACTTGAATATCCTCCCATACAAACCATGGTAGCACAGGCAGGAACAGTCAAACTGTACCCTTTTAAAGTGGCAGACGATTTGCACAATGTGTTAATCGAACGCTGGTTTAACGATTCTCCCAACTACTTTAAACCCTTGATCGAGGAACAACTCCAAAAGCCTAAAGAAGAAAGAATGGCTATTTATATCGGAGTACACGGAACAGACTCCGGCTGGGTAAACTTCCTGCTTTGGCTCAATGACAATTATGGTAAAGACGGAGACGACTCCATGTGGTTCCCTTCTCAGGAAGAGTATTATGAATATAATTACTACCGTACTCATGGGGCCGCTCCGCAAATAGAAGTTATAGACGAAACGACCCTGAAACTAACCGTTGACCTACCAAGTGGACAATATTTCTACTACCCGTCTGTCACCATCAATCTAACAGGTCTGAAGAAACAGGATATTGTTTCTATCGAAACAGATAACGCCGTTAGTGGACTGTCATATGCTGACTTTGAAGATAAACTAATGTTAAACATAGACTGCCGGAAGTATCTGACAGAACATGCCACACATTTTGTAGAACAATACGAAAATGATAAAAGCAACGCTTCCAACAAAGCAGATGCCCTTTATTTTGTGAATATGCTTAAAGATTCACAGAAGAAAACAGAATTACTCAACAGAATAAAATAAAGATACTTTATATGAATACTCTTTGGATTGAAATCATCTTTTGGATAGCCCTCTTCATCGTGTTCTACACGTATCTGGGCTATGGTATCGTTCTCTACCTGCTCGTAAAGCTGAAAGAGCTTTTTGTAAAACCAATAAAGCGAAAACTTCCCGAAGACGGTACACTGCCCGAAGTAACGCTGTTTATCACCGCTTTCAACGAAGAAGAAGTGGTGGACGAAAAGATGGAAAATTCTCTCGAACTGGACTATCCAGAGGATAAACTACACATCGTATGGGTGACAGATGGTAGTAATGACGGAACAAACGAACAGCTACGCACTCGTTGGGAAGGAAAAGCCACCGTACTGTTCCAATCCGAACGACAAGGAAAAACTGCTGCGATGAACCGGGGTATGAAGTTGATAAACACGCCTATTGTAGTGTTTACTGATGCCAATACGATGGTAAACCAGGAGGCTATCCGCGAAATCGTACTGGCGTTTGAGGATACACGCGTAGGCTGTGTGGCCGGAGAGAAACGAATTGCCGTACAAACACGGGATGGTGCAGCTGCCGGAGGAGAAGGTATCTACTGGAAATACGAATCAACCCTGAAAGCCTTGGATGCACGACTGTACTCGGCCGTAGGAGCGGCTGGAGAACTGTTTGCCGTACGCCGGGAATTGTTTGAAGAGATGGAGCAGGATACATTACTGGACGACTTCATCCTCTCACTGCGTATTGCCATGCAAGGACATACAATCGCTTATTGTACAGAAGCATACGCTATCGAAAGCGGATCGGCAGATATGCACGAAGAAGAAAAACGAAAAGTACGCATTGCCGCCGGAGGTCTGCAATCTATCTGGAGACTGCGCCCGTTGCTGAATCCGTTCCGCTATGGGATACTGAGTTTCCAATATGTATCGCACCGGGTACTACGATGGTCGCTCACTCCCATACTGTTGTTTCTGTTATTGCCACTCAATGCGCTATTACTGTGTATGGGAACTTCGTGTGAGATATACGGAACGATTCTGATTCTTCAGATATTGTTCTACATTCTGGGACTTTGGGGGTATTACCTGTCAACACGACAGATAAAAAACAAACTGCTGTTTATTCCTTATTATTTTCTTTTTATGAACGTCAATGTACTGAAGGGAATAGGATATCTGAGGAAAAAACGTGGAACCGGTGCGTGGGAAAAGGCTAAAAGAGGGAAATAAATCCTCATAAATCATAATTCAACATCCTCTCATAATTCATGAATCATAAACCATAAATCATAATACCATATGGACAGAACATTGCATGACGCGCAGAACGCCAAAAAAATACTGCAAATCACAGCTGATACAATGATACTGGTAGATCAGGATGGGACTTGCGTAGACATTGATACACACAGTAATCTTTGGTTTCTGCAGGAAGAGAAACTATTGGGAAAAAATATATTTGATTTATTGCCTCTGTACACCCGTCAGAAGCTGGTCCCGATTTTCCGACAGGTTATAGACAAACAAAAAAGTGTTAGCAAAAACTATAAATTAGAATTGGCAGAGGGAACGTATTACTTCAAATGTATCATGTATCCCTATGAGGATAAAGTACTTTGCCAATATCGGGATATCACGGCTCGAAGCAATGTGAAACTACAGCTGGAACGTACCAACCATGAATTAAGAGAGATTCAAAAGGCTGCCCAGATCGGGCAATGGAAATACATCAGTAAAGAACGGATGTTCTATTACTGGGGATACACAGGCATTCTTTGTAAAGAAGAGCAACGTTCTATTCCAATCGAACGTTACTATGAGATGATAGTTGAGGAAGACAGAAATCTCTTTGCCAAATGGCTGGAGAATAATGAAAAAGAAATTAATGAATATAACATAAACTACCGCATCAGCTATGATGGTGAGGTGTGTTATCTGAGAATACAAACGTATACCCGTGAGGAATTGCCCGACGGGACATTCTACATGGAAGGATATGTACAAAATGTGACAGACATACAACGCCACCGAAATGATATAAATACACTTACGCATGCTATCAACAATGCCAAAGAGAGTATCTTTGCCGCTCGGGAAGATGGTACGCTGATATTCGCCAACAGATTATTCAAAGAGAATCACGGAATACCAGAAGAAGATAAATTGAATCTGTATAAGATATACGAGTTGGCAGGTGATATAAACACGATCGAGGACTGGCAGCAGAGATATAAACAAATAAACGAAGGAGGTTGCTGCAACTTTATCGCATACCAGCCGATACCAGGTAACAAGAAGATATTAGCTTTTGAAGGAACAATGTATCATGTGACAAGTGACGAAGGAGAAAGTAGTTACTGGTCGTTCGCACATGATATCACAGAACGCCTGCACTACGAATCGCAGATAAAACGGCTGAACAGTATCATGGATACCACGATGGAGAATCTACCGGCAGGTATTGTGGTCAAAGATGTGAACAGCGATTTTTGCTATGTATACCGTAATCGGGAATCATACAACCGAAATATGAGTTTTGAGAATGAAACCACCGGAATGACTGATTTCGACTACTATCCTCAGGAAGTGGCCGAGCAGAAGCGAAAAGAAGATATGGAGGTTGCTGCCACCGGAAAATGCAAACACTGGGTGACGGAAGAAAAAGATAAGAATGGAAATCTGATTATCCTGGATAAACAGAAAATAAAGGTAGAGGGGAAAGATTTCTCACCGGTTGTCATCAGCATTGAATGGGACATCACGCAACTGGAACTGATGAAACGCGAATTGATGATTTCTAAAGAAAAAGCTGAAACATCGGATAATATGAAGTCAGCTTTTCTGGCAAACATGAGCCACGAAATACGTACCCCACTTAACGCCATCGTAGGATTCTCACGTCTCATAGCAGAAAGCGAAAATGCTGACGAAAGACAAGAGTACTATACCATTGTAGATGCCAATAATGAACGGTTACTTCAACTGATCAATGAGATACTGGATTTATCGAAAATAGAATCGGGCATTGTAGAATTTACTTGTGCCCCTGTAAGGCTGAATGGATTATGTAAGGAGATCCATGATGCACATGTATTTCGCACCCCGCAAGATGTACAACTACTCTACGAGCCTTCAAATGAAGCAATTATTATTGACTCCGACAAGAATCGTATCTTCCAGGTATTATCCAATCTGATAGGAAATGCCTTGAAATTTACAACAGAAGGAAGTATCAGTTATGGATACCGGCAAGAAGGAGAAAGGATAATCTTCCATGTGACGGATACAGGAACAGGTATCGTAGCAGATAAAGTGAACAAAGTATTTGAACGCTTTATGAAACTAAATAGTACGGCACAGGGAACGGGACTCGGACTTTCTATCTGCAAGACAATCATTGAACGGCTGGGCGGAGAGATCTCCGTAACCTCAGAAGTAGGGAAAGGAACAACATTCAGCTTTTGGCTACCTGCAAAAGTCAGTATGAAAACAGAACCACCCACACTGGAAAAAGCACCCTTATCTACAGGTACGGAAGATAACACAGTTACCGTAGAATCACAACCCGGCAATGCCGATAAAGGAACTGATAAACCAAGCATTCTCATCGCTGAAGACACGGACAGTAACTATGATCTGCTGAATGCAATACTGAAAAAGAATTATAATCTGACACGTGCACGAGATGGTATGGAAGTAGTTATGATGTTTGAAGAGGTAAAACCGGACCTGATATTAATGGATATCAAAATGCCTAATCTGAATGGATTGGAGGCTACAAAAATTATTCGCGAACTATCTCCGGACGTACCTATCATCATGCAAAGTGCATTTGCTTATGAGTATGACAGAAATGCCGCTACGGACGCAGGATGTACTGAGTTTATCTCAAAGCCGATAGCACAAGAGAAATTAAAAACAATTATAAAGAAATACTTAAAGAGTTGACAATTGACAGTTGACAATTGACAGTTACTATGTAGGGGGGAAACGTAACCAATTACTCGAGAGGAGGCTGCTCCATAATTACAATGACATATAAACGCACAGTGTAATCTTCTAAACAAATTGAGAAGAAAAAAAATAATTACACCACAAAAGTTTCCCCAAAGCCCCCCCCTCTCAGAAGAGATGAGTAGCACCGTCATACTGCATAGCAACTGTCAACCGTCAACTGTCAATTATCAACTGTCAACTGTCAATTAAACAATTATGGGAAAAAGAGCTGTATTCAAACTATTTTATTGCATATCAATTGTAATAACCTTTATATTGGCAGGTATAACACTGGCAGGAGCTTTCTCCGGTTACGTATCTCCGGATAAATACATCGGCTTTGCCTTTATAGGCCTTGCATTGCCGGTATTATTGCTGATAAATCTTATCGTACTTATCTATTGGGCCGCACGGCTCCGAATATGGCTGCTCATCCCCCTTATCGCCATCCTTGGCAACTGGGCATACTTGAACCGGATTATTCAGCTCTCTTCTCCGGATACAGCTAAAGCCCCACTCACCCTCGCCACCTACAACGTAAATGCTTTTAATGGAGATCAGACCGGATATTCCTGTAAAGAGATAGCCCGCTTCATGGAGGAACAAGGTGTAGATATCCTGTGCATGCAAGAGTTTGGCAGCAATCGCGAGTTCAATGAGGATAGCATAAAACAGGTTCTTTCTGCATGGCCCTACTATTCCATCCCTAAACCAACAGATGGAACATCCATCTTACAGGTAGCTTTGTTCAGCAAATTTCCTATCCAGAATACTGTACTTATAACGCATCCGGACAGCAGAAATTGCAGTATGCAATGCGATATCAGTGTGAATGGAAAAATAATCCGTATCTTCAATAACCATCTCCAGACAACAGAGGTGAGTAGTAACAAACGTATTTTGGAAAAAGAGCTCGCTACGGAGAACACCACCGGTACCGAATATGCAGTTCATAAACTGGCAGCAGGGCTGGAAGAGAATTTTGTGAAACGTGCCGCTCAAGCAGCAGAACTGCATAGGATGATAACCGCTTCCCCCTACCCTACATTAGTATGCGGTGACTTCAACTCACTGCCTTCATCCTATACATATCGCACCATGAAAGGTGATAAACTAAAGGATGGCTTTCAAACCTGCGGACATGGATATATGTACACTTTCCGCTATTTCAAGAAACTGTTGAGGATTGACTATATCCTACACACAAAAGACTTTGAAGGGTTGGATTATTTCTCTCCGGAAGTGGATTATAGCGATCATAAACCAGTGGTGATGAGAATGAAGTTCTGAGAGAAAAACTAATCTTTGAAATACAAGATAAAAGAGAAGAGGCTGCTCCTCAAAAACGGAACAGCCTCTCTTACTTTTAATACTTACATTTTGGTCTACTTCTTAATACCAATATAGATATTATCCAACTGATAAGTAGTGCTAGGTCCAGCACCATCACCGAGATACTTAAATGCAATATAAACCTTTTTATTAGCAAAAGCAGCTAACTCAACAGTATGGTTTGTGAAATCACTATCATAACTACCAGTGGAACTCTTGTCAATAGTAAGTTGTGAGGTTACATCGACCCAGGTTGCAGTACCAAGACTTCCGGTTTCTCCATCGAAATCCTCAGAAACCAGAATTGTCATAGCATCACCATTATAATATCCCAACTTCATATCAAAGTTAAGAATCATATCCTCACGTAAAGAAACAGCAGGAGACACAAGCCAGCTTTCCAGCACACCGGTATGCTTATTAGCCGACTGTTGTGCATAGAAGTTCCCAGAAAATTTTGTCCATCTCCACTTATAAGTACCTTGTACTGTGGCGTTCAACCAGCCTTTTTCAACAAGGTCTGTTTTATCTACCGGATTATTGCCTTCAAAATCTTGATTAACCAGGATGTCTTCACTTGGTTTCTCATATTGCCATTTATCAGTATATCCCTTAAATACAAACTTGTCCGTCTGTTCTACAGTAGTGGTCTCTTCTGCAGTAATCTCTATATTATCCAATTGAACAGTAGTAGTAGCACCATCAGCTGCACCTGAATATTTAAAAGCGACATAAATATTTTTGCCTGCATATGCATCCAAATTCATTTCACCAACAGAAGCCAATGTGCCATATCCATTTGTAGGTTCTGTGGGTAATGTAAACTTATCAGTAATATCAGTCCATGTTGTATTCTTATTAGTTATACTCTGGTTTGTTCCTTGAAAATTTTCAGAAATCAAAACTTGCAAACAATCTCCATTATAGTATCCAACACACATGTCAAATGAAAGCTTATCACCTTTTCCTACTTTATATTTAGGAGAAATAAACCAAGCTACAGAAGTCCCTTCATCACGATTAGCACTTATTGAAGTATAATTATCTCCATTATAACTCTTATTCTGATAAACTTTTTCTCCCGAAGTAGCAACATTCAACCACCCTGGCACTACAGTAGGATCATTTACTATAATATTTCCTTCAAAATCTGCTGCTAACATTTTAACTGGAGCAACAACAGCTAAGTTATAGGTTACCTGAGCTTCTGAACCTTCATCACAAGCATAATAATTTTTATAAAGCCAGGCTGATAATTCTTTTTGTGCTTCTTCCATGCTAGCGAACCCAGCAGTAGAAGGATATGTACCATCGTATGTCAAATTCAATCTAACCAAATCAGTGGGCTGAGGTTCTATAAAACCATCAAATTCGGGAGCATGATCACAAGATCCCAACATAAGCGCCACCGCTACGGTTGCAAATAATATTTTTTTCATATACTATTTCCTTTATTTATTATTAAAATCTAAACTTCAGACTTGTACTCCATGTTCTTCCAAAACCGTAAAATACAGTTGCGTCCTTCCAAGTTGTACGTTCTCCTTCTTTAGCTGTTTTAGCACCGTTATCCTGTGCATCTGTAATATACTGTTCATTGAATAAATTACTAACACTTGCATTCCAGCTAGCATCAATATTACCTAATTTAAAACGATAACTTACATGTCCGTCGAAAACAAAAGCATTAGGTATCTTCCAAGGATCCTGGAAATTATTATCACCGGTAGTTTTAGTCATACTAATATCATAATTAGCATAATTACGTCCATAATAATTTCCATCAATGGAGAAGCGGAGACCTTTAATTAGTTCATATGATACCCCCAAAGCTGCAGTCGTTTGAGCTGAGTTACCTACCTTAATACCTTTCAGATTCATGTTAACTTTAGCATGTTCCGGACTACCAGGTTCTACCACTTGCTTTTGAGCATCTAAAGCTTCGCCATAGCGATTGTACCAATAACCAGTAGCATTACTATTCCAATTCCAATCACCAATAGAAACCATACCGGTTATTTCAAGGCCACGCAATGGTTGAGCTCTGAAATCCAATTCAATACCTTGATGCAAAGCATTCACACCCTGCATATTAATATAAGCACTCTCTTGTGCATCACTTACTGGCTTAACCATTGTACGGTCATTCCATGCTGTACGATAAAGATTTAAATTAGCAGAGAATTTACTGGAAACAAATCCATAACCCAACTCAAATGAAAATACTTTCTCATTCAAACAGTCTTTGTTAGTATTGTTACTGGTATCTTTTGACAAAAATACACTTGAGAAGAAAGGCGTACGAGAATAATAACCAACATTAGCAAAAACGTTATGATGTTCTGTTATATTATAGTTAGCACCACCTTTAAGTCCAAATCCTACTTTAGTAACTGTCTCTGAACGCTCATTACCTGGAGCATAATAAAAACGATCATAACGCCAAAAAGCATTACTGTTAATATTTCCAGACGCAAAAACAGATAATTTATCTATTGAATACTCCAACTGAGCAAAACCACCATACTGAGCAACGAAACCATCATAATCACGTTTAACAACATCTCCTATCTGGAGTTTCTGATTTTGGAAAGCCAAATCATTAGCTCTACCCTCTACATTCTTACGATAATAAGAATCAATATAAAAATCACCTCCGTAAAGATCTACTAATTCATTTGTATGTACACCTTTATAATAGCGTAAATCAATACCAGCCTGCAGTTCTAACCCCTCCCGGAGTTCACGCGTATATGTAGAGACTAATCCATACCACATATGCTCATTCACACTTGAAGACATTGCAGCCAAACTACCATTAGCACTCGCTGCATTAGCTTCCATCAAAGAAGGATAATCAAATGTCCCATCAATCTTACGGTAAAGTGTGTTAGGAATACCATTTGTTGCACCATAAAACCAAGCACTGTTATTACCTTGAGCACTATAACCTCCACCTTTGCCTATTGACATATATAAGGATGAAGAAAGACTTGACTTACTATCAATATTCCATTGATGATTTAATGATATCTGAGGTTTGTGATAGTAATTATAACTTGATCCAGTACGCAATTTTCCATTGATATCAAAACCATATACAGCATTGTATCTTGTTCCGTACTCTTTCTGCTTTGCCCACTCTTCAATTGTCAGTTTATCGTAACGCTTATTATGGGTTTGAGGAGCTCCAGTAGCTGTCAGAGAAAGGCTGTGGCTATCTCCCAATTTCTTAGATACATTCACAAACCAGGAATATGCAGAAAACTCCGCTCCTTTTATATAACCATCACCCCATGTTTTAGAACCCAGAATAGAAAAGGCCCATCCTTTGTTATTCATACCTGTTGATACACTAAATGCAAGTTTGTTATATCCGTCGTTTCCAATTCCGTAAGATACGCTTCCACCCTTTTTTGCATCAGTAGTACGAGTGACAATATTGATAGATCCACCCACTGCAGGAGCCGAAATCTTAGATGCTCCAAGACCTCTCTGAACCTGCATAGAACGCGTTACATCAGATAATCCAGACCAGTTGCTCCAATAAATACCACCCCATTCCATATCATTTACAGGTACACCATTCACCATTACAGCAATATTAGCGGCCTCAAATCCACGTAAATTAATACGTGCTTCGCCATAGCCACCATTATCTTTGGTTGCATATACACCTGGAGTAGACTTTAATATTTCAGGAAACTCTTGGGTTCCAAGTTTTTCTTCTATAAATACCGGATCAATTGTAGAAACTGCCACCGGAGTTTTACGGGCTACAGCAATTGAAGAGGTAATAGTTACATCTCCCAAAACAACCGCATCTGCTTCCAACTTAATCACTCCCAAATCTGCTGAACCTACCTGAGTAATTTTTTTCTTAAAATCCTTGTACCCAAGATATTTTATCACTAAAGTCTCATTCTGACCAACTCTTTGTGTAAAATAACCGTCTAAGTCGGTCACACTACCTTGTGTAGTGCCAGCAACAGTTACGGCTGCACCAATCAATGGATCACCGGTTTCCGCATCAACAACTTGACCTTTCACTGTAGTCTGGGCAAAGGCAGTAGCAGCAGAGCAAACTGTCAGTATTGCAACCAGCAGGAAATGAATTAGATGTCTTCTCATAAATTCTGTTTGTTAGTTAATAGAATTTGTTAATTAATAAATGTTTTGAAGTGCAAATATAATTAATAAGATTTAAAACCACATTACATTTTCATGTCGATTTTTAAGAGTAACAAACATTTTATTGCATTATAAAACACGAGAAGCTCCGCAGTAAAACCACGGAGCTTCCCATTTGAAACTGAAAGCTTTAGAAAGCTTTCAGAATATCATAAATATCAGTCATTAACGAGCTTTCTATAACGAACACGTTTCGGTTCTTCATTACCTAATCGCTTCTGTTTATTCTCTTCATACTCCGAATATGAGCCTTCAAAATAGAACACATTTGAATCTCCTTCAAAAGCAAGAATGTGAGTACAGATACGGTCGAGGAACCAACGGTCATGCGAAATAACAACGGCACATCCTGCAAAGTCTTCAAGACCTTCTTCAAGTGCACGAAGTGTATTCACATCAATATCATTGGTAGGTTCATCGAGAAGAAGCACATTGCCTTCTTCTTTCAATGCAATAGCAAGGTGCAGACGATTACGTTCACCACCTGAAAGCATTCCACAAAGCTTTTCCTGATCAGCACCAGAGAAGTTAAAACGTGAAAGATAAGCACGTGCATTGATATCACGCCCACCCATACGAATCAATTCCGTACCACCGGAAATAACCTGGTAAACGGTCTTATTAGGATCAATATCTTTATGCTGCTGATCTACATAGGCTACCTTTACAGTCTCTCCTACTTCAAACTCACCTTTATCCACGGCATCAAGCCCCATTATCAGACGGAAAAGGGTTGTCTTACCTGCACCATTAGGACCGATAATACCTACAATACCATTAGGAGGAAGCATGAAATTAAGATCATCAAAGAGCAACTTATCACCATAAGCCTTAGCCACATGTTTAGCTTCGATCACCTTATTTCCCAAACGAGGACCATTGGGAATAAATATCTCAAGTTTCTCTTCTTTCTCTTTTACATCCTCGTTCAGTAGCTTATCATAAGAATTCAGACGAGCTTTACCTTTAGCCTGACGTGCTTTAGGAGCCATACGCACCCAATCCAGCTCACGCTCAAGTGTTTTGCGACGTTTGCTCGCTGTCTTTTCTTCCATCTCCATACGTTTGGTTTTCTGTTCAAGCCAACTGGAATAGTTACCTTTCCAGGGGATACCTTCACCACGATCCAGTTCAAGAATCCATCCGGCTACATGATCAAGGAAGTAACGGTCATGTGTTACGGCGATTACCGTACCTTCATATTGTTGCAAGTGTTGTTCAAGCCAATCGATAGACTCAGCATCAAGGTGGTTGGTAGGCTCATCAAGAAGAAGGATATCCGGCTTCTGTAGCAACAGGCGACAAAGTGCTACACGACGGCGTTCACCACCTGACAGATTTTCCACTAATTGATCTTCCGGGGGACAACGAAGAGCATCCATAGCACGTTCCAACTTACTATCCAGATTCCAGGCATCAGTAGCATCAATAATATCCTGTAATTCTCCCTGACGGGCAAAGAGCAGATCCATTTTATCCTGGTCTTCATAATACTCGGGCAAACCAAACTTCTGGTTGATCTCTTCGTATTCGTTCAGCGCATCAACAATGGGTTGTACCCCTTCCATCACGATTTCTTTCACCGTTTTCGTATTATCCAAATAGGGTTCCTGAGCCAGATAGCCAACCGAATACCCCGGTGAAAAGACTACCTCACCCTGATAGGATTTTTCCAGTCCGGCAATAATCTTCAGCAAAGTCGATTTACCCGATCCGTTGAGACCAATGATACCAATCTTTGCTCCATAGAAGAAGGATAGGTAAATATTTTTTAAAACCTGTTTATTATTCTGGAAGGATTTACTCACTCCCACCATTGAGAAAATAATCTTTTTATCGTCTACTGTTGCCATATTATATAATAATGTGTAAAATGTAATTTGGTACAAAGATAAGAAAAAATATTAGATTTTCTTTGGCAGTTAAAAAAATCCCTCTATCTTTGCACCCGCTTAACAGCAATAAGGATTGATTCGCTAGCTCAGCAGGTAGAGCACAACACTTTTAATGTTGGGGTCCTGGGTTCGAGCCCCAGGCGGATCACATAAGAACAAAGCCAAACGGCGACAAAAAAGAGACAAGTCCTACAATATCAACGTATTGTAGGACTTTTTTTATTGTTTCAGTC